>DAOOQY010000173.1:0-7712 GCA_035389025.1 Verrucomicrobiota bacterium | reverse complement strand
AGGCGCCGCCGGAGCCAATCCGACTGTGACAGGCAAATTCAGCACGACCTTTCTCGGCAATGTGTTCAACGACGACAACGACGCAGCCCTGAGCGGCGGCAGCCAGTTGCTCGGGCGCGATTTTGTCTACTCGGGCGCGTCGGTCACCGCCGGCTCGTACCAGAGCATCAAGATCGACGGACTCACCGAAGGCGTCGAGTACATCGCCACGATCTACTCAGTCGGCTTCGACAACCCCGGTCCGACAATCCGATGGGCGACGTTCAGTGTGGGCGAGGACCGCCTCACGGTGAACCAGGACCAGTTCGGCAATAACGCAGGCATCCGACTCTCGTATCGCTACACCGCCGATGCCAGTGGAAGCGTCACCCTCAATTACGCCCCGCTCAACCCCGCCAACGTCAGCATCCATACCTACGGCTTCAGCAACCGCGAGGCGGTCAGCCGCAACGTGCCGCCGGAGATCACCGCCCAGCCAAGTAACGTGGTCGTCGCGATCAATCAGCCTGCGACGTTCAGGGTCACCGCGACCGGCATTCCCGCCCCGACCTACCAGTGGCGATTCAAGGGAACCGACATCGCCGGAGCGACCGACACCACCTACAGCATCCCGTCGGCCGCACCCGCCAACGTGGGCGCCTACGATGTGGTGGTGAAGAACTCGATGGGCACCGTGACCAGCAGTGCCGCAACTCTGACCGTCGGCATCGCCCTCGCCAACCCGAGCTTCGAGGAGGACATCTTCTCGACATACCCCGGTTATGTCAGCCTCAACTGGGACATCACCGGCTGGACGGCCCTGGGCGGTCACGGACTCAACCCAACCAGCGATGGGCAGAGCCCATTCGCCGACAATGGCCTCATCCCGCACGGCGCCCAGGTCGCCTTCATGCAGGCGAACGGCGAGCTCTCTCAGACGGTGACCGGCCTGACCGTCGGCGCCGATTACTACCTGCACTATTACGAAAACGCCCGCACAGTCGTGACGGTTCCGTCGATCGAAGTGCAGTTGAACGGAGCAACAGTCATTCCCGCACATCCGGTCCCCCCTGTCGTTGGAACCACCTATCACGAGGTCTTCAGCAGCGCCTTTGAAGCTCCAACCGCCGAGGTCGCACTCACTTTCATCAAGGGCGCTCCGGTCGGCAGTGACTGCACGGCCCTGATCGACAACGTCGCCATCGTCGAAATCCCCGCAGGCACCGCTCCGTTTTTCGGGCTCAATCCCCAGTCCCAGACGGTGTATGCGGGTGACACCGCCTCCTTGTTTGTGCGAGGCATCGGCAGTTTGCCTCTGGCTTATCAATGGCTTAAGAACGGACAAGAAATCAGTGGAGCCACCACCGACACCCTCACGCTCGCCGGTGTCCTCAAGGGAGATGAGGGTGACTACTCGGTCCGCCTCAGCAATGCGGCAGGCACGGTGACCAGCTCGGTGGCCGCTTTGACTGTGCACGAAGCGGTTCCCGGCTTGTTCAGCACCGGTCTCAACGAGGCGCGCGGTCTCCTGGCCGACAATTCCGTAGACGCCCACTACAACTTGATCGAGAATCCGGACGTCCAATCCACCGACGCTATCGTCGAGGACACGACGGTCTTTCCGATCTCCGACGGCACCTGGCTGGCGCCCACCTTGACATCGAAGTGGATCGGACCTCGCTTCAATACGGTCGCCAGCGCAGTCGGGGTGTACGTCTATCGAGTCACCATCGACCTCACCAACCGCGATCCCAAGACAGTGGACATCGAGGGCGCCTGGTCTGCCGACAATGTGGGCACAGAAATCCGGGTCAACGGCGTGGCCACCTCGAACCCGCCCAGCGGAGGATTCAACGCCTGGACGCCCTTCACCCTCAAGGGCACGGACGTGGCCTTCGTCGCCGGCATCAACACAATCGACTTCGTGGTCGAGAATCAGGCTGCGGTCGGCTACACTGGGCTCCGAGTCGTGATCACCCGCAACAATGCCCCTGTCCCCTCAGGCACGGCACCCCAGATCGTAACGCACCCGCTTGGCCAAACCGTCGCCGAGGGATCGACCGTCACACTCAGTGCCAACGCAAGCGGCTCGGCTCCGTTGACCTTCCAGTGGAGCAAAGACGGCGCGCTCATTCCGGGCGCAACAGGGCTGACCCTGACGATCGAGAATGCCACCTACGAGCAGTCCGGCACATACACGTTCACCGCTCAGAACGCCTTCGGAGCCGCCACCAGCAATCCGGCGTTCGTCTGCGTCTGCCTGCGCCCGGTTCCGGGCATCTTTGGCACGGGGCTCAACCCCGCGGGCGCCCTGCTGGGCGACAACGAAGTCGATCCGCATTACACGCTGACCGCCAGTGCCGACTGGCAGTATCCGGGCCCCGACGCGATCACCGTCAACGCCGTCTGGCCAATCCAGGCCGGCGTCTGGGCCCTCAATGGACCCAACTCGAGGTGGATCAGCGCCCAGGCCGACCAGAGCGCAACCGTCGGGAACCTGCCGGGTGACTACACATATCGAACCACGTTCGATCTGACAGGCGTGGACCTTGCCAAGTTCCAGTTGATCGGTGGCTGGGCCTCCGACAACGTCGGTCTCGATATCGTCCTCAACGGCACAAGCACCGGGCTGCAAAACACCGCCCAATTCCCCATCCTGACGGCCTTCACCCTGACGACCGGCTTCGTCAGTGGAGTCAATACGCTCGACTTCACCGTCAACAACGCGCCGGATCCGAATAATCCCGAAACGCCGGGACCGACGGGCCTCAGGGTGGATCTGAAAGGTTACCTGGTCCTCGATGCGCCCGCCGGCAAACCGACGCTGACCGTCGCGCGTGACGGAGCCAACATCACGGTCTCCTGGACACCGGCCACCGCCACCCAGGAACTCCAGTCCGCTCCGGCCGTGACCGGACCTTGGACCAAGATCACGGGCGCGACCAGCCCCTACGCAACCACGGCGTCCGACTCGGCCAAATTCTTCCGAGTCGTCAACCCGTAGGGTCCGCGACTGGCTGGCGCCTCCCTTCCGGCCGGCGCCGGGTTGGCCAGGCGGGGTCCTTGGCAAGCCAGTGACCCCGCAGGACACATGAATCGCAAGAACCCGGGGAGCAATCCCCGGGTTCTTTCTGTTTTCTCAGAAAGCCGATCCTTCTCGCAGGGCCGATCCCGCAGTCGCGAAAGAGGGCCTGACCGATTACGCTGATTGTCTCAAGCCAGGTTCTCGCGGCTCGCCCATCCCACAAACGGGTCAAGGATTCTACGCAGGAAGTTGACCCGCGATGTGTTCGCCGATGGCCAGGGACGCCGTGGCGGCCGGGCTCGGGGCGTTAAGCACATGCAGGGCGTTGGACCGGGCCACAATGTGGAAATCCTGAACCAGACTCCCATCGGGCGTCATCGCCTGCGCCCGCACCCCCGCACCCCCAGGCTCCAAATCCTGGACTCGAATCTCCGGCACCAGCCTCTGCAGCGATTGACAAAACCGCCTCCTGCTCACCGATTGCGCCAGTTCTGTCCATGCCATTCCCGGATACTGGCGCAGGAATCGCCACAGCCCCGGAAAACTCAACGCGTCGAGGACATCCGCGGCGTCAAACGTGGTCAACCGATAACCCTCGCGCGCGCAGGCCAACACCGCGTTCGGACCCGCCTCGATCCCTCCATGAATGAGCCGCGTGAAGTGCACCCCGAGAAAGGGGAACTTCGGATCGGGCACGGGATAAATGAGATGCCGCACCAGGTGCTGGCGCTCCGCCTTCAGTTTGTGATACTCGCCCCGGAACGGAATAATCCGCACCTCGCGTCGCTCGCCGGCCAACCCGGCAACACGATCGCAGTGAAGACCCGCGCAATTGATCAGAAAGTCCCCGCTGTACTCGCCCGCCGTCGTGAGCGCCCCCCAACCCCGCGCCCGCGACTCGAGACGCACCACGCGCGCATTCGTGGCAATCCGCCCGCCACGCTCCTGAATGCGCGTGGCAAGCCGGTCGCAGACGGCCCGGTAGTCGACAATCCCCTCCTCCGGCACGCGGGCCGCGGCGATGCCATTGGCGTGCGGCTCGATCCGGCGCAATTCGGCGGCATCCAGTCTCTGCAAGCCCTCGAGGCCATTCGCCGCGCCGCGCCGCAGGAGTTCCTCCAGACGCGGCAGTTCCTCCTCTTCAACGGCAACGACCAGCTTACCGCAGATTTCGTGCGGAATCTGTTCGGCGCGGCAGAAAGCCACCATCTGGCGAATGCCCTCGACGGCCAGACGCGCCTTGACCGACCCCGGCAGGTAGGAGAGGCCGGCGTGCAGCACGCCGCTGTTGTGCGTGCTCTGGTGCAGCCCGACCCACGACTCCTTCTCGAGGACCGTTACGGTTCGCCGATGATTGTGATCGAGAAGACGATGGGCGGTCGCCAGGCCGACCAGGCCGCCGCCAACAATCAGAATCGAACGCATAGGAGATGTTCACAACCAAAGCACGCGGCAAATCCAACCTGGCCCTGCTCTATTCAGCCGCACTGACATGGCGCACGCATCTTCCGTCCTGGACCGGCTCTGGCAAGCCCTCTTTGCTATCTGGCCCCCATGAGGCCATCTCTTCGAGTTTCCAGCCTCGCGGTCGTCATAACTCCACGAGACACGCGGGCCAGTCGGCGGCGCATTTGCCGCTTGTCACTCCGCGCGCCGCCCTTAGATTGCTTGCATGAACAGTCGGCTGCGATGTGCCATGGTTTCCCTGCTGGCGGCCGGAACGCTGCTGGGCCAGGTGACCGTCGAGACGGTCTTCGAACACGAGCAGTACCTCGCCAACGAGCGAATGCGGGTCGGGGTGCGCATCACCAATTTCTCCGGCCAGACGCTCCGGTTGGGATCGAGCCCGGACTGGCTCGATCTAATGGTGGAAACCGAGGGCGGCGAGTTGGTCTCGCAACAGTCAGCACCGCCGATCGTCGAGCCATTCGAGGTGCCGTCCTCGTCCAGGGCGACGCGCTGGGTCGACCTGATCCCCCACTACGACGTTGGACACGTCGGCCAGTACAAAGTCACTCCGACCGTGCGGCTCGCGGAACTGGGCCAGACCGTGACCGGCAAGCCGGCCAACGTCCAGGTCACCGGCGGAGCCCGAATCTGGGAGCAGGACTTCGGCGTCCGCCTCGACTCGGGCAGCGGCGGATTCGAGGTGCGCCGCTACGCCCTGATCCAGGCCATGAACCAGAAGACGGTCACACTCTATGTGCGCGTCTCCGACCAACAGGAGACGCGCGTCTTCAACGTCATTCCGATCGGCCCGGTCCTCGCCTTCAGCCGCCCCGAGGCGCAGGTGGACCACTCCGGTCTGCTCCACATCCTCTCTCAAACCAGCGCGCGCCAGTTCACCTACTGCGTCATCTCGCCCAGCGGTGAAGTGACGGTCCGGCAGGCCCACCGCTACACGACCAGCCGTCCGGCCTTGCGCGCAAAGGAAGACGGCAGTGTCATGGTCCGAGGCGGCATCCGCCACAACGCACCCTCGGACATCCCGCCGCCCACAAACGAATCGGTCCAACCGATCGCACCACCACCCGCGGCGCCGCCACCCGCGCCTGCCGAGAAGAAGCCTGATTCGACCGGCAAAGAAACTGCCAAGAAGAAGTCCAAGCCGAAGAAGTGATCTCCCCTGCCCTCGAAATGGGAACGCACGCAAGACGGTCTTCGGCCCTCCGAGATTCGTCGCCGGCTGCGCGACGCCAAGGCCATCGCCGCGTCACTCGGTCAACTCCTTGAGCGATGTGACGCGCGGCTCCATCCGCTTGCGGATCGGAACGGCCCGCGCGACGGCATTCTGCTCGGTCTGCCCGAAAAAGCTCTCGAGTTCGCACCGCACGGCGGCGATGGGGTCGCCGTTGCGATCATGGAGGGGCATCGTCACAATGGCTTTCCGATCGCTCCTGCCGAACAGAATGATGTTCTGTTCGATGCATTGCTTCTCATACGCGTTGCCGGGTTGGCCTTCCTCGCCGGAATTGCTGCTGGCCACCACATGCAACTCGGGCCGCCGGCTCGTCGTCGACACAATCCGCAGACCCAACAGACGCGGGTACTTCTCGAGCGCGTCCCGCACAAGCGCCTTGGCCAGCGGCTCGCGCGGCGTGTACTCGATCCGCAGATCGGTGAAGTAACTCACCGAGTCCGACTTGGTCCACAGAGCGATCTTGCCGCTCGCAAACGTTGGGTCCGTGATCTCCGGAATCGGTTGCTCCCCGTTCAAGCGCAGTCGAATCCGATTGCCCTGGCACTCGACCAACAGTTCGTGCCAAACGCCGCGCGGGATGGCAATCTCGGGGCCGATCGGATTGTCTCGGACGCCCTGATGAACCCGGTAGAAGCGAAAGGTGCGCCCCAGCGTGCTGGCCCGCACGACGTAGTAATTGCGTTCGTCCTGAAGCCGAAAGGCCACCCCGGCCATCTGTTCGACAGCCCCCTCGACGGTCTTGAACCGCACCGTCAGCTTGAAATCGCCAAAAACCTCCTCGTCATAAACCAGGATCGGAAACCGCTCGTCGGTCCGGTCCCGAGAAAGCTGGGCGATGACTGGAATCTTGCGGGTCTGAGGCGCCTCGCGCGTCATCGGCGCAAACGTGAGCGGGGCGTCATCGAGGATGACCTTCCACTCGCCCGGCTGCCCCGTTCCCGACAGAGCGCTCCGGAATCCAGGCGGCGCCTCATTCGGCCTCGCGGTCGTCAGGTCGAAGACTCTTTCCGCGGCCATCCCCACTTGGGCCTGCGCGAGCAGCCAGCACAGTCCCACCACTGCGATCCCGTTGTTCATGGGCGCTGAAAATAGCAGACGTCCGACGCGGCTCAAGCGCGCACGTTCCGCCTTTACTTCCACCCGCCATCGAGTAACGGTTCGGACATGCTGAGCAACGCGCGATGGCTGTGGCTGCCTGCCTTGATCCTGCTCCTCGTCGGCTGCGCCGGAAACCAAATCACCAACATGTCGCCCCGAGTGATGCGGCGGACCCCGGAGGGCTTCTACACGCTCGAAGCGCGCTGGGATACCAACCAGCGCGCCGTGCGCGACGACACCATGACGCTCTTCGTCGTTGTCGGCTCCCAATTCCACCCCATGCAGCGCTCGACTCTCAATGACCGCTGCTGGATGGCCGCCGTGCCCGTGCCGCCAGAGCAACGCTTCCTCAACTACCGGTTCAAATTCGACTATCTCAAGGCCGGGTTCGGACGCCGCCATCCGGACAGCAGGCGTTCGCGCTTCTATCAACTCGAAATCGTCGATTGACCAGACGCGGCCGCCCGGCCCGCACGACGCGTAGCGAATGGCCCCGACCGTTCTCGAACGGTTCAACCCGCGCCGTCACCTCCAACACCGGATACCGCACCGTGGCCAGGCCGTATGTCTTGTACGTGCGCGCAAAAAGTTCCGTCTCGATCATCCCCGTCGAGTCCGCCAGCGTCAGAAACTTCATCGGCTCGCCCGTGGCCTGGTGGTGCACCCGATCCTCGATCACCAGGCCGCACAGCGTGATCTCCTGTCCCACAAACCGGCCCAGCCGCGCCACCGGACAGTACGTCTCCCACGCAACGTCAGGGTACAATTCGAGCGGATGTCCACTGGCCGGAAACCCCAGTAACTCGGCCTCCCACCGCAACCGTTGCACCCGACTCGGCTCGGTCAGGTCAAAAGCCACCCCCCCCGCCCCCGACTCCCCAGGCCCGCCACCTCGAACCGTAGCGGCGG
>DAOOQY010000172.1:0-7749 GCA_035389025.1 Verrucomicrobiota bacterium | reverse complement strand
CCATCAATCGTGAGAAGGTTGGCCACGTTCAGGCGCACCACGCCGCCTCCGGCCCCGCCCGCCCCGCCGCTGGCGCTGCCGCCAGCACTGCCGAGTTCAAGGGGTTGGGTGACCGAGCCGTAGGGGCTGCCACCCAGAGCGCCAGACCATGAACTGCCCCCCGTGCCGCCGTGTCCGGCCCCGCTGCCGCAACAATCGAGTCGCGCGCCGGCCCCGGGCCCGGCATCTTCGCCAACCGGGTAGCCTCGGCCATCCACCGTGACGGCACCGCCTTCAGCAATCAGCGCGTTGTTCAGCACCGTTACTTCCAGCCGGCTCTGACCGGTCAGATGAGTCAGCGTGGTGTTGGTGCGGATTTCCAGGTCACGCACCGTGAGCGGCTGGGCCGGATAAGCGTAGGCCATTTCAGCCAGCGTCAGTTGGAACGGCTCCGGGGAAGTCAGCGGTGTGTAATTGCCCCACGCCCCGCCATTGTGGACCAGCAGTTGGCCGAACGAGCTGCCCTGCTTGCGCAGGTACAGGGTGCCAGCGCCGCCGCGTTGGTTCCCACCGCCCCCGTACGCCGTGATTGCCCCAGTGAAGGTGTTCGCGCCGTAATAGACCGCGATGCGCCCGCCGCCACCACCGCCACCTTCGACCCACTCGCCCGGCCCACCGTTCGCACTGATGCTGCCCGCGCCAGCCAGTGAACCCACGGTCAGCCAGATGCTCCCTCCCGAGCCGCCTCCGGCGTTGTCCGGCGGTGATCCGGCCCCATTGGCATCGAGGAACCCGTCCACCGTCAGAGTGCCGTCCACCACGAGGCGAATGGCGCCACCGCCGGCAGTTCCCGCGCCGCCGCTGGCATCGCCCCCTTGGCTGCCAAGGATGGTCGGCGCCAGCACCGAGTCGTAGTCAGATCCCGGCCCGGCCCCGGTGCGACCCCAACCGCCCAAGCCACCGTGACTGGCACCGGCCCCGGACCAGTCCAAGCGCGCCCCGGCGCCTGGCCCGCGATCTTCACTGATCGGATAACCCCGTCCCTGTGCCGTGACTTGCGAACCCGACGCGACGAGCAGGTCGCCCAGGACGTGAAGGTTGACGTTTGATTGGCCCGTGAGGTGCGTGAGCACCGCTTCGCCCGGCAACTCCAAGCGCGCAAGTGTGAGCGCCGTCTCCGGATAACAAACCGCACGGCCTTGGAGTGTCATCCGCGGCGCCTCAGGCGAAACCAGTGGAGTGTAGTTGCCCCAGATGCCGCCGTTATCCACGATGAGCGCCCCTTGCGCCTCCGTCGTCTGCTTGAGATAGATGGTCCCGGCGCCACCGCGCTGGTTACCGCTACCGCCAAACGCGGTGATGGCACCCGTGAAGTCTTTCGTGCCGTAGTAAACCGCAATACGTCCCCCCCCACCGCCGCCACCCTCGACCCATTCCCCCGGCCCGCCGTCCGCCGCGATGACGCCCGCTCCCGAGAGTGAACCCGCCGTGAGCCAGATGCTCCCACCGGAACCACCGCCAGCGTTGTCCGGCGGGTTAGTGCGCCCGTTGGCTGATAGCCGGCCGTCGAGCGTCAAGCGGCCGTCCACGATCATGCGGATCGCTCCTCCGCCCGGTGTTCCGGCACCGCTATTGGAGTCGCCGCCCTGACTGCCCACAAGCGTCGGCTGTTGAATCGAGTCGTAGTGCACGCCGCCGGCCCCGCCGGTCCGAGACACGCCGCCCAGGCCGCCGTGCCCGCCGCCGGAACCAGCCCAGTCGTAGCGTCCCCCCGCGCCTGGACCGCGGTCCTCGGCAACGGGGTAGCCCCGCCCATCGACGTTCAGTTGCGCACCCGCCGCGATGGTCGCGTCGCCGGTGACATGCAGGTTGACGTTCGACTGACCGGTCAGGTGGGTAAGTATCGCTTCGTTCGGCATCGTCAGCCCCGCCACGGTCAACGGTCCTTCGGGGTAGCAGTGCGCAAATCCTGAAATGGTCAGCCGAAAAGCCTCCGACGAACTGATCGGCGTGTAGTTGCCCCAAGCGCCGTTGTCCACGATCATTTCGCCCACGGCGTCGGCAGTTCTTTTTGTATAGACTGTACCCGCGCCGCCCTTCTGTGAGCCGCCGCCGCCGCGCGCGGTGATGGACCCCATGAACTGGTTGTCCGCGAAGTAGAGCGCGATCCGCCCACCGCCGCCGCCACCGGCCTCGACCCATTCCCCCGCCCCACCATCGGCCAAGACAACGCCCGCCCCGCTCAGCGTGCCGGCGGTCACCCAAATGCTGCCTCCGGAGCCGCCTCCTGCGTTGTCTGTGCCGTTGTTGAGCCCATTGGCCGAGAGTCGGCCCATGACCTCCAGCGTTCCCCCCACGACGAGCCGGATGGCCCCACCGCCCGCCGAGCCGGCTCCCCCGCTGCCATCCCCGCCCTGGCTCCCAAGGCTCGTCGGCTCAAGCGCCGAGCCGTAGTTGGCACCTCCTTCGTACCCGGTCCAGCTCTGGCCGCCCAGGCCCGCGTGCCCGGCACCCGAACCGGACCAGTCGCCGCGCACTCCGGCGCCGGGCCCACGCTCGTCACCGAAGGGATAGCCGCGCCCGTCCACATTGACTCCGGCGTCTGGGCCGATGGTCACATTGCCCGATGCGTTGACCGTCAGCCCCGCGCTGCCGGTGGAATGAGTCAGCATCGAACTACCGGCAACGGTCAGGGTGCCGATCGCAAGGTTTGCCGTCGCATACACAATCGCATTCCCATCCAACACCACGTCGAATGCCACCGGTGAGGTCAGCGGCGTCCATTCGCCCCGTCCCGTGTTGACAATTCTCAACTGACCCGGCGTCGTCCCCTGCTTGAGGTAAATCGTCCCCGCCCCGCCAATGCCTGCACCGCCGCCACCGATGGCCGAGAGGGTGCCCCCAAACTGATTGCCTGCAAAAAGTAGCGCGATGCGGCCCCCTGCCCCACCGCCGCCGTCCACCCACTCGCCACCACCGCCGTTGGCGGAGATCGTGCCAGCCCCCGCCAGCGTGCCAGCCTTCATGTAGACCGTCCCGCCCGCGCCCCCACCCTGATTGTCGATCCATGCGCTTGCGCCATCAGCCCGGACGGCGCCATCCACGCTCAGCGTGCCGCCGACCTCGATGTGGATCAGGCCGCCCCCGGGGACGAGCACTTCGGTGCTGCTGCTGTTCCCGCCGGGGCCGCCCCATTCGTCGGGCGCCACGATCGAGCCGAACGGCATCCCGCCCGCTCCCGGCGTTCCGTTGCTGCGATGGCCATGTCCGCCGTGACCGCCGCCGCCTCCGGCGTAATTGCCCTTCGAGCCTGCGCCCGGCGAGTCGGCTTGGGCATAGCCCTTGCCGGTCGCATCAATCCGCGAAGCCGCATCCACAGTCAAATTGCCCGTCACGGTGAGGCGCACGGCACGCTCGGGTTCGCCTGCGGCGGCCGGCTCATGGGTCAGGACCGCACTGTTCACAAGCTGCAGGCTGGAAAAGGTGTGTGGCCCCTCGACCGTTAGCGTCGCGTGGTCCACCACAATGTCCTGTCCGTCGAGCGACGTGTCGCCCGCGGCAACGAATGTGTCGGTTGCGATTGTGATCTGGGCCAGGCCGGCGGGCGCCATTGTCCACAACCAGAGCGAGCCGAGGAGGGAGAGGAGCAAGGTCCTTTTCATGGGTGAGCTATTTTGCAGGTGGAGAGGAGGGGCAATCGCGGAGGCCTTCGCATCTGTTCAGTGCGTGGTTCACACGAGGCATAAACAGCCCTGCTTCTACCGGTCGCGCCCGGCGCTGACAAGTGGAATGTAATATTTACCTTACAGTCGAACCCATGCCGTGACGTTTCATGCGTCTACTGCCAACTTTGATTATGCGACGGCTGGTTCGTACATTGCATGGCAAACAAACATGAACACAAAGCATTATTGATTAACGCATTATGCATGCAACTCAAGCCATCCAGAGGGTGCGAGAGGTCATCCGCCGACAGCACAAGGCACTGGCCACCGAGTAGAAGCTCGAACGATTCCTGACTCGACTGGCCCTCACGGGAGACGTCGCCGCCATCACCCAAAACCAAGCCATTGGTCCAGCAACCGGGGTGGGTAGCAGCCTGCATGAGTCCTCCCCGGCCCTGCAACCGCACACAGGGAGTCCCCGACACCGGGGTTAGCTTGGTGTCGCCGCGTTGTGTCCGGTGCTCCGCGTCAATCGGCCTTCGGCAGTTGGTCTTTCTTGAAACTGTCGAGATTGGACTGGAGCTGTTTCTTGAGGTCCTCGTCTTCGGCGAGTTCCACCGCTTTCTGCTGCAGTTCGATCGCCTTGGCTTTGTCGCCTTTCATGTAGGTGGCGCGCGCCAGGGTGTCCAGGGTGGATGCGTCCTTGCCGCCCGCGGCGTCGTTGGCTTTGACGGCGATTGCGTGAGCGGTCGCCAGGGCCTTGCCGCTCAGGTTCTCCTGGCTGAGCAACTGCCACGCGAGTCTGTTCTGCATCGCGCCGTTGCCCTTGGCCCGCTCGCTGATCTGCTCGGCCAGACTGGCGGCGGCTTCGGTGTCGCCCTTGCCCAGGAGAATCTGAAGCCGCGCGGCGGCGACGGAGTCCTTTTGCCCGTCGGGCATGAGTTTGGCGATTTCACTCAAGGCGGCATCGGCCTCGTCCCACTTCTTGTCCTTCATGGCCTCGCCGAACTGGCGGGATAACCGCGTCATCTCGGTGCGCGATTCGCGCTGTTTCTTGAACTCCGCCGCGGCCTTGGCGACGTCGAACGTGCCGGCGAGCACCTCCTCGACGACCGAGTCCTTCAGCGACATCGGGTGTCCGATCCAGGCGATCTTGCCATCCTTTCCCACCAGGAAGGCAGCCGGGATACCGTTCTGGCCCGCCGCCTGCATCCACGTCTCGGCCATCGCGCCCTTCTCCTTTTCGCTCTTGTCGTCCATGACCACGCGATAGGTCATCTTGTCGCCCATCTTCGCGATGAACGGTTTGACAAGGGTTTCGTCCCGCTCCCAGACGTTCTGGCCGATGACGACCAAGCCTTTGTCTTTGAACTTCGTGTGAATCTCGTTCAGGTGCGGAATCGAGGTGCGGCAGGGCCCGCACCATGTCGCCCAGAACTCGACAATGTAAATCTTGTCTTTCTGGAACTCCTTGACGGGCTCGCCTTGCACCCACTCTCCCACGGCCAGCTTGGGGGCGGGATCGCCGATCCCCAGCGTTGCTTCAGCGGCGGTTGCGGAGAAAGCGCCGGCGAGGAGAGCGGCGGTCAGGTTGAACAGGGATGTGCGTTTCATGAACTTGAGAGGGTTGCGTTCGTCAAATGAGGCTTCGTATGCCGATCAGGAATGCCAAGTTAGCCTCGATCGACCGGAATAACAAGCGGGATCGAACGAATGCACAGGACCGCCACTCTTGGGGACTGTCGGCCCTGTGGCTCAACCCAACTCGGCCAACAGCCGCTCCTCGGCCTGTTCGTTGGTCAATCCGTGGCGCTGGCGCATGACAGCCAGACCCACCACGGGCGGATAGGCCTTGTCGGCTTTCCAGCGCGGCTCGACATATTCGACCACTTCGAACAGGAGCCGGTTGGCGTCCGTGTATTCGAGGCCGGTCAACCGCTGGATGTAACGCGTGGCCCGGTCGATCAGCTTGAGGTTGCTGGCGACGACCCAGATCATGAAGTTGCCCATGACCCGGCCCAACCGGACCATGGTGCAGGTCGAAAGGGCGTTGAGCAGGAGCTTCAATCCCACCCGTGCCGCTCCATCGAGCAGGAGCCGGCTCTCGGGCGCCGGCACCAGAACCGCGAGGCAGTCCGCGGCCCAGTCGTCGCGCACCGCCGCTCTCACGGTTTCCAACGCCGGAGGCTGGGCCAGGCAAATCAAGCCGATCCTGCCTCCCGCACGGCGCGTCGCCTCGAGTTGCTGTCGGCAGAACCCGCCGACAGCCAGCGCCGACAGGGCATCGGTCCCGCCCAGAATCGCCACCGCGCTGCCGCCCGACTGCGGCAGGCGCAGCCCCAAACCGTCCCGACCGACCTTGAACCGCATCAGTTCCGGTGTGCTGATTCTGCGGATCACCTCCATCGTCTGGAAGAACTTCTCGTCCCCGACCAGGGCCCTGACCTCGGCCTCGCTCCACTCGACGCACCGGGGCGCGCGTTTGAGGATATGCTCCCAGGCTTGAGGGGTCGCCTCGCAAGGAACGTACAGATACGCCCATGATTCGGCGGCGGTCGTGTCGTCCCCCTTGCGGAACGGGGGCGTGCAGAAGGTGGGCGACCGCTCCGTGGTGTCGGTGAGCACGTCGATGCCGAACCGGTCGGCGAAGTAGTTGTTGCGCCGGCCGGCGCGGTAGACCGCTTCCTCGAGTGCGACGAGCCCGGCCAGGGGCTCGAGAACCTCGGGCGTTTTCAGGGTCGCATGCATCCGGGTCAGTTGGTCCAGGAATTCCGACGGCACCGTGGATGGGTCCAGGGCGGCGGGGCCGTCCGGATCCAGGCGGCACATCAAGTCGCGCAGCACCATCTCGAGCACGGTCAGCATCACAGCCAATTGGATGCTGGTCGCCTGCATGCGGGTGGAGCCGGTGATCGCCATCGGGCCCGTGGTCAGATTGATCTTCTCGATCCGCGGATCGCGGATGACTTCGCGGCTGCGCTGCACGTGTTGGCAGAGGATGTCGTCGGGGTTGTTATAGACGAAGAAGACGCGCGCCCCCGCCTCGACCCCGCGCCAGGCCGTGCCGATGACAAACGAGGTTTCGCCTCCCTCGGTAATGGCGAAAACCACGTCGCCCTTCGCCACTCCGAGATCGCCGATCTGTTTCTTGCCGAAAGCCGTGAAATCCTCGAAGCCTTCGACGGCCTTGATGAGGGCGAAGTCGCCGCCTGCCATCACACTCGAGGCCCGGTTCTCCCAATCCAAGGGTTCGGGGTGGCAGGCCAGCCCCCGGGCGCGCTGTCGCTGCCAGAAATCGCGCCAGATCGAGACGAGTTGAATGCTCAGACGCCCTGTCGAGCCACAGCCGGTGAAGAACAGCTTGCCCCCCTGTTCCAGGGCTCGCAACACGCTCTGCGCGATGCTGGCCGCCCTGCCCGACCGCACGAACTCGAGGTACTTCCGGACCACGTCGTCATCGACATCGAACAACTGCCTCAGCCCGGCCTTGATGTCGTTGCGGCTCGCGTCGCTCAGATTGGCCGTCACCGGGTGGGACGATTCGGTCACGAGAACGCCCAGCTTGAATTGATCCGCGATCTTCAGAAACTCCGCCGACCGGTTCGTGGCATGGTTGCTCATGGCGGGCAAGATGGCCAATGGCATCGCTCAAGGCAATGCCGCATTCGGGGCACTCGACCACGATGCCGCTCTGGATGGGGTTTCCGGGCGCGGATGCTGCAGCCGCGAACCAATCTCATTTTGGCCTGGGCCCCCGGCGAGAACCGGCTGAAGCCGGGACACACAACCCCGTCGGAGGCTTCGGCGCGGTGTTCAGTGCACCGCCTCAGGCGGCTGGTGGCACAACTGAGACTTCCCCCATTTTTAAGGGCGCGTTGCGCCCTCGAACCGGTTCGTAGCCGCCGACGTGAGTCGGCGCTGTTCCTTCTCTTCGGCGGAGCGAGATGGCGCGGACTGATCCCGCGACGGCGGGACGGCTACGAGGTTCATGGGCAGAACCGCTGGCCGCGGGTTTGTGGTTTACCGGCGGTGCAAGAACGTCTAGAGTGTATCGCGATGCACCAAGCCCTTGTCACTGTCGTTGAGGACATTTGTGGGCGTTATG
>DAOOQY010000171.1:0-7763 GCA_035389025.1 Verrucomicrobiota bacterium | reverse complement strand
ACACAGCCGCCGAGTGCAATGCCAGCCTGTGCCCGCTCGAACCAGTCCGTGGTCCAGGGAAACGCACGGACGCCCACCGCGCTGCTGGCATTCGTGGTGACTCCATCGTCGAACGCTGACCGATGACGAGGAGCGCGCCGAGGAGAATCGTATTGGTCACCGACCCGGCACCAATGATCGTCGATTTGAAACAGAGGCGCGATCACTGGGTTCGGTGCATGCGCTGGTCGGCATCCGTCTCTTCAAAGAACGCATACCCATTCTCTGGGTGCCTATACACCTCGAAGGCCAGGGCAATGTCCTCTTGTCTGGTCCGCCCCAAGTCGAGTTCAGGCAGACTCTCACACGCAAAGAAGCCGACCTCGCTGGTTTCCAGGCCGACTTGCGGATCACCTCCGACAAACTCGCACAAGAACTGAAGCTTGTAGATGTACTCGGGATGGGGAGGGAATCCCGAGCGGTTTCGGTCAACGAGGTTGACGATCTTCCTTGCCCTGACTCTGTAGCCAGACTCTTCGAGCACTTCTCTCTCAACATTCTCGGCCGGGGTGGCATTCACATCAGCCCAACCTCCTGGCAGAGTCCACCTTCCAGAGGACGACTCCTTCACAAGGAGGATCCGATCGTCATGAATGACAGCGCCCCTCACATCCAGTTTCGGTGTTGGGTAACCGATCTCAACCGGCCACGCAAACTCCGGGCACTTCCCATCGCTTTGAAGCAAGAGTGCGGACAACTCATGGAGTCTGGCGAATCGCTCCCGATCGAATGGGTCTCTTGAATACGCCAACCCTCCTTGAGCGATGGCCCGCAACTCTCGTGCGATTCCTAGTAAGTCGGGCATGGCAATCTCCCTGTGCCGAAACGCCAGAACTGAGCGACAGCCGCCCCGCCGTGGTGACGCCCGCGACTCCCGACAACCAGAGCGCGTCGCCGAAGCCCCCGACAGTCGAACGCCGAAGCGGGGCGGCTGTTCGCTCCAGTGATCCTGTCGGCCTTTTGTTTTGAATTAGCATCCGACCAGTTTGAAAGCCTATTCACAATCCCGATTTCCGTAGACGGTAAAACATCGGGTTCGATGTGTTCGTAACCGCAACAAGGAAACCGGCCGCGTTGGTTTGATAAGGCGGTGCAAGTTCGGTCCACCTCGCCGACCCTGCGGTCAGAGACGGCGTCCGCTCCAGTGTCCAGCCGGAACCATCACTGGGCCACGACAGGACCACTGTTCCGCCGCTCCTGTCAATGGCAAGGCGGGCATCGTTTGCATTGGTGTTCACAACCACGGTGAGGATGCTGTACATGCCGGGAGTGCCGGACAAGAGCGTTTGGCTTCCGTCCGCTTTGCCGTGCATTGTCACGTCCCAATGGACACCCCAAACACTGATTGGCTGCGGGGATGCAGGATTCCACGCACAATGCAACTGCCACCAATCTGGACTCAAGCAGGTAGCACTGGCCCAATCGCCGGCCAGAAAGAACGGACCTACCGAGTCAATGGTTACGACCGAATTGGAGGCGCTACCCATAGTGACGTCATAATGACGGGCAGTCGGATTGTCACAATACAATTGGATCGTTACGGTTTCACCAGGTACCAGAGCCCACTGATGAATGGGGGAACCGTGGTGCTGCCATTGGAGGTCAGCCCATGCTGGGTAACAACAGAGCCAGAAGGCGACCGACTTGGTAACTAACTTCTTGCCTTTCATAGAATTACCTTGGTTCTCTGCCGAACGCCCCGGATCAGAGACCCGGCGGCAAGGGGTTTCGATTGTCAACTGCGGCGTCATCGCCGGGTTCTCTGCATCCGGCTGGTTCGGCACCTCAGTCCCGATTCTTCTCGATAATATCGCCAACCAAATCCTCTCCACCAACGATGGCCTCGCTTCCAGGAAAGCGTGATACTTCCATGTGGCCATCGTCAAACACGTCCACCTCGACCCGCTCTCCGACCAGCGTAATGGTCACAAGCACTGTGTCATCACGATTCCGCGACAAGACGAAATGAATATGCGCGTCCTCCAACCGCCGTAGCAAACTGTAAAGTGGATGCGACATGCTCATGCCGAACAGTGTTAATAAACGTCAACTTTGTCGGTTTATCCGGAACGCCTTGTGAACGTTCACTTTGACGGGATTCACGGGAGCAGCAGAGCACTTTTCCCTAGATGCGTCAAGGTTATAGCTGCTTATTGCGCAACGGTTAAGGAGGCAAGACCGGCTCTGCGCGGCCAGGGGCTGCGGTTGGGATAAACCGACCGATTTGTCGGTTTATCCGAAACGTCTTGGAGGAAGTTCATCTTCGCGATTGGGCGAAGCGACTCAAGCGGTTTGCCCGGTTCTTGGCTTACCGCCAAAAGAAGCGAGACAGACGGTTGCCTTGCGGCTAACAATGCCCGCACAACCATGACGAACGATTCGATCATCGCGAAGCCGCCGAGGTTGCGGAGGACAAGCCTCCAGCATCTCGCTCGCATTGCGTGCGTGTGCATCTGCCTTGTGTTCGCCTCGATTGCGGCTCGTGCCGCCGACCTCGAGCAGGCTTCCGCCACAGCCGAGTATGAACGAGCCATCGAGGCCGACTGGCTCCGGCAGCTTGCTCGAGCCTGCGCCGCCGATGACGGATCGCGCGTCACCCCCGAGGCCGACGCCGCCGGGGCGTGCGACGGAGCGGTGGACGAGGAAACGGCGTTTCACACCGAGCGCCAGGAGCAGCCCTGGTGGCAGGTGGACCTCGGCTCGATCGCACCGCTCTCCCGCATCGTCATTCACAACGCCCGCGATTGCCCTGAGCGCGCACGAAACCTCCGGCTCCTCCTGTCGGATGACGGGAATGCCTGGCAGGAGGTCTATCGCCATAACGGGCAGGTCTTCGGGACGGGGCACGATGGCGAACCGCTGGCGGTTCCGATCGAAGGCAAGACCGCGCGATTTGTGCGGGTGATGTTACCCGACACGGAATACCTGCACCTGAACGAGGTCGAAGCCTATGGGACCGGCGCCCCGCAGCGGAACCTGGCCCTTGGCCAGCCCGCCACCCAGAGCAGCGTGAGTCGGTGGTCCACCGCGCCGCCGGATTGGAAGCCGGGCTTGCGAGCGGAGGCAGTCAGGGTCGAGGTCGCGAAGGCGTTCGGGCGGGCGGAGCGGTTGTGCGCCGACCTGCGCGGCCTCTCCGGCATCCCCGATCTGAGCCCGGAAGCCTCGGCACTCGATGGGCTGCGGGCGGAAGTCGGCGGAGCGTCCGCATTGGACATCGATGCAGCCCAGGCGCTGTACCTCAAGGTCCGCCGGGTGGGACGGGCGCTCGTCCTGAAGAACCCGCTGGTGGTTTCCCGTCCGATCCTGTTCCTGATGCGCCCGCGTTACGCCGGGCACGGCCAGATGCTCTACGAGTATGTCGGCTGGTACTACCGCTCGGGCCCGCCGCGTCCGGACGCCGGTGTGTATGTCCTCGATGAACCGGGGCGCAGCATGAAGACCCGCGCCCTGGTCCCGAACTCGGAGTTGAACGGACATTTCGTGACGTTGTCGCTTGCCTACGACGCCCGGACCGTCTACTTCGCCTTCGCCGACCCGACCGGGAAACCGAGTTACGGCCCCGGATTCGCGCCGGTCGCCGAGGAAGCCGGAGTGAAGTACAGCTCCTTTCACATCATGGCCGTCGATGCCGACGGCTCCCGGTTGCGGCAGTTGACCGACGGCCCGCGCGACGACTTCGATCCGTGTCCGCTACCCGACGGCGGCATCGCGTTCATGTCGACCCGGCGCGGAGGCAAGAACCGGTGCGGCGGTGGCAACCCGGAGGCGATCCATGCGCTGCACCGCATGGACGCCGACGGCCGGAACATCCGGACGCTATCGTTTCACGAGACCAACGAGTGGCATCCGTTCGTCCTGAACGACGGACGCATCGTCTACACGCGGTGGGACTATGTGGACCGCGACGCCGCCTGCTTTCACGGGCTTTGGGCGTGCAACCCGGACGGCAGCAGTCCCGCGGTCCTTTTTGGCAACTACACCAGGCTGCCGTGGGCCTGTTACCAGGCAAAGGCGGTTCCGGGCTCGCGGAAGGTTTTGTTCGTCGGCGGAGGCCACCATTCCATCGTGGGCGGCACGCTGTGTCTGCTCGATCCGGACCGGGTCGAACTGGATGCGCAGACGGGCGAAGACCGTCCAGAGTCGTTCGAGCGTCTGACGCCCGACGTCTGTTTTCCCGAGGCGCAGGGCTGGCCCAAGAGCTACTTCTACAGCCCGTGGCCGCTGTCCGAGGACTACTACCTTGTGGCCTTCAGCCATGAGCCGTTGAGCGGCCAGTACACGGGAACGGCCAGGGAAGGCGAGACTGGATTGTACTACTTCGATGGGCTCGGCAACCTCGAGTTGCTCTTTCGCCGCGAGGGCATCTCCGCCGCCTACCCGATCCCCCTGGCCCCGCGGCCCCGCCCGCCCGTCCTCGAAGAGAACCGCGACGAACAGTTCGGCGACGAGGGCGAGTTCCTCCTCTCGGACGTCAACGAGAGCCTTTACCCGATGCCACCCAACCGGCCGATTGCCCACCTGCGCGTGTTTCAACTCCTGCCCAAATCGCGGACCGACAACCAGAGCGACCCCCCAATCAGCCATCAGTTCGCCTACGGACCCAACGCACGCATGCTGCTGGGCACCGTCCCGGTCGAGTCGGACGGTTCCGCCTGCTTCCGCGCCCCGGCCCGCAAGCCACTCTACTTCCAGGCGGTCGATGCCAGTGGTCGCGCGGTTCAGAGCATGCGCTCGCTCGTCTACCTGCAACCGGGGGAGCGCCGCAGTTGCGTCGGGTGCCATGAACGGCCGGGCACCGGACCCGCGCCCCGCCAGTCCCTGGCGTTCACCCGAGCGCCCTCCACCCTCGAATCGGGTCCGGACGGCACCCTGCCCTTCGGCTATCCACGGTTGATCCAACCGATTCTCGACCGCCACTGCATCCGCTGTCACGACGGCTCGGACGGTTCGGACAAGAGCAAGCTGGTCCTCAGCGGGGAGCCGGCGGGTGGCGGCGCGCTCGCGTGGAGCCGGTCCTACGCGAACCTCGAGCCGTATCTCGGCTTGCATATGCCGACCGCCAGCCTTCCCGGGCACATCGGCGCCGACCGCAGCAAGCTCGCCGCCATTTTGACCGGCGACGCTCACCGCAAGCGTCTCGAATTGCCGGATGAAACTCTGCGAACGATCTACCTCTGGCTGGACGCCAATGCGCCCTTCTACGGCACTTACGAGGAACAGGACCTCCTGGCGCAGAAACTCGGCCGTGCAATCCCGCCCCCGCCCCTTCAGTGAACGCCCCACCCCAACCTGAATACGGCGAATCCGTAACCTGACATGGTATGATGCGAGAATGTCCGCTTTTTCGCCTCAGGAGGTCTCCCGCACCGCGTAGCGCAGGCGTAACTGCGAGCCCGGAAAGCAGGTTTTGGTGCGATTGAGTTCTTCGCAGAGCGCGGCGAGCGCGCGGGTGCGATGGAGTGAGCTCTGGGGTGCCAGCGTGACGCGCAGCTCCGACGGGGTGACTTCCAGATCCGCCGCGATGGCCAAGTCGGATTGGACGAATGTTCGGCCCTCATCATCCGCTCTCCGGCAGTGGGGTGCGACCAAGCGCAGCAAGTCGCTCTCCGCCTGATAGGCCACGATCTTGAGCACTTGGTCAGTTGCTTTCGCTCCGGCGCCAGCTTCACCACCGGCTCTGCGGTCAGGTTGCCGACGGGCACGCGTGGTGGCACTGCGGCGCGACGTTGCTGCAGTTGCTCCACGCGCTCCCAGGCACGGCAAATCCTCTGGCCCAACTTGCCCTGCGCGATCTTGAAGCCGCGCATGGTGCGACGCTGCTGTTCCAGATTGGCGAACGCTTCCACGCCGTATTCGGCTTCCAGTCGCTCCAGTTGGGCTTGGGCTTGGCGCAGTTGGGCGTCCACCACGTCGCGGAGCGCTTGGGGGGAGACGTCCCGCCCTTCATCGTAGCAGTTGACGGAAGCGCAGGATGGGGTGCGCCTGACCGCCAGCAATCCCGAGTTCGCCAGGTCCATGGCCGTATTCGAGTCGTTAAGCCGCCGCTACCGCAACGCGCTGCGAGAACTGGCGAAATGAAGGAGCCGTACTGGCTGACGAGGGACCCGCATATTTCATACCCCTTCCGTGCACAGGGTGGTCAGACTTCGCAAGAGGACTGCTATGCGGGCTGGAAGAGCACAATCGCGCCGGGTCCGAGAGTCAGAGAAACGCACACATGGTGAAGCACCTGCGGACCCGAACTCGCAAAGGCCTCTGACGGCATCCGATCTCACCTGCTGAACAACATCCGTGTGATTCACTTCGGCGACACCATTCAAATGTCCGTGCGGCCCGCGCGGGAAGCGACCTTCCCGATCCGTTTGCATATTCCTGCCTGGATGTGCAGAACCCCGGGATCAGCGTGGAACGTCAGTCGATGCCCGACAGATGGAACTGGCCGCTCGAGGCAACGGGTGCAACTGCGCGTCAATGCCGTCGCCTGCGACTGGACACCCACGCCGGAGAACCCGCTGCCGCCCGAACCGGTCGTGAAATCGACGTTGCCGCAGCGAATCGCGCTCGTTCCCTACGGGTGCACCAAGTTCCGTGTTTCGATGTTCCCGGTCTACCAAGCCGGAGCCCCGAAGTAGAAAGGACCGGTCATGGGGCCTGGGGCTTTGGTGGAGGCAAACCGGCAGCCTTGTGCCGCCGTCCACCCAACCGGCACCCTCGAAGTCATAGAACTAACTGCAACGTCAGAATCACCCTGCGAGGCGGGGCCTCGTTGGCTTTTGAGTTGCGCCCGGCGCCCTGCGCAACGAGATTCGAGGGCGCCGCCGTGCAAGACACGATATCGAAAAAGGCGAAAGTCGAAGGACAATCCGGAGCAGGGTCCGCGTTTACGCTGATCGAGCTGCTGGTTGTCATAGCCATTATTGCGATCCTTGCGGCAATGCTGCTGCCTGCCCTCAGTTCGGCCAAGGAACGAGCCAAGCGAGCCGCCTGCAAGAGCAACATGCGGCAATGCCTGGTCGCGATTCACCTTTACGGCGGTGACTTCGAAGACCGCGTTCCGACAGCCAGGGAAAACGCCGACCAATGGCATGCGATCCGAGTCTCCCACGCCACCTGGACCAACCTGGTGCGCTACTCGGCCAACGAACGGATTCTCGACTGCCCGAACTTCCGGTTCAATCCCAACTACCTCAACCGGACCAACTCGCAGTGGGGCTATCTGATCGGTTACCAGTATCTGGGCGACGCCCTGGTGCCGCCAGCGTACAAACAGTATCCCTGGTACTCGCCGACACGGCTAAGCGACTCGGGAACGAACACGATTCTGGCCGACGCAAATCACTGGGGCGAGGACGGACTGAAGTCCGCGCCGCACACGCGGGGCGGGACCATTCTCGAGAGAAACAGCTCGCTCACACGCACACTGCCGGGGCGCACGGCGTCCGATGTGGGGGCCGAGGGCGGCAATGTCGGCGCGCTGGATGGATCGGTCATCTGGAAAGGCATCAAGCAGATGGGCGTCCACCAGGCGTCCTCGTACGTCTATTACTGGGGCAACTGGTGACAATCCCCCTGCCACAGAACCGGTGTTCTACCCTTCCAGCGTCCAGGGCGGGCGCATCGGTCTGACCTTGCGCAAGGCGTTCGCACCCTCGTCGCCGATGAACTCCTCCCCCGCCGGGTCCCACCTCAGCTTGCGGCCAGTCTTGATGGCGATGTTCGCCAAG
>DAOOQY010000170.1:0-7803 GCA_035389025.1 Verrucomicrobiota bacterium | reverse complement strand
ATGGGAGAGGGACGGGGTGAGGGGGTTTTGTCCCGTATGCCGCGGCCCCCTGAGCAAGGGGGCGAACCCGCCCGCGGCGTCGAAGAGAGCGTCATCCAACTCGACGATCTGCCTCGCGATCCCCTCTTCGTCCTCCTTGAGAATCTCGCCTAAGGGCGTGTTGAACTTGATGCCGTTCCGATCCTCGGGGATATGACTGCCGGTCACCATGATGGCCGGGATTCGGCGCTCGAGCCCGAACAGGGCCAGGGCGGGCGAGGGAATCCTGCCGCACCAAACGACCCGATATCCCATTGCCTCGGCGGCGCGGGCGACGGCTTCCATGATGCGGCCGGTGCTCGAGCGCAGATCGCCCGCCACGGCAACTGCACGGCTGCCGGGAGCCGGCTTGGATCGAGACTCGAGGTGCTGCAGGAAACCGGTCGTGTACGCGTAGCAGACGAGGTCCGTCATCGCGTCCGCCAGGCCGCGCGCGCCGCTTGTGCCAAAAGCGACGCCGCTGGCCGCCATCAATTCCCGCAGGCTTGTTTTCATGGGTGTGGAGGATCAGCGGCAGGCGGCGCAGGCGCGGCGCAGGTACTCTTCGTAGGCCCAATCGCCACTGCTGCCGGTCTGCCGGGTGACAACCAAATCCAGGCTTGGAACGAATGCGATGAATTGCCCGCCGGACCCCGGCTTGCAGCGCGCATCCGGGGGAATGCCCTCGCCGTTGCGTCCGGTCGCGGGGTCATGGCGGGCGGGCAATTCCCAGCCATGCGAAAAGACCTGAGGATTCAACTTCCAGCGCAGTTCGGGGCTCTTCACCTGGTGGGTGGGGGCGCCCGTTTGTTGGACGAACCAGGCCGGGATGATCTGTTTCTCGCCCCATTTTCCGCCCCGCAGCATGCAATAGGCGATCCGGGCCAGATCGCGCGCCGGCATGCCCAACGCATGGGTGGGATGGCGCCCGATCCGCTCGCCGCCGTCGAAGAACTGAAACCACCAATGCTCGATGCCGAGCGGACGGAACAGCGCGTCGATCGCAAACTGGTCGTAGGGTCTGCCGGTGACCGTCTCGCACACGAGCGCCGCATGATGAAGCGCATGGGTCGAGTAACCGCACGCCGTCCCGGGATCGAACGCGAGCCGCGCCGTCCGGGCATCGCCGCTGAGCCCGAGCACGTACTCCCACGTCCCGTCATTGGGCGCACCCGTCGCTTCCGGACATAGCCCCGACGTGTGGTTGAACAGTTGGCGCACCGTGATCGCGGCCTTGCGCGCATCGCTCAGGGGCGAAGCCCACGGGATGAAATCGAACGCACGATCTTCGAACGACATTCTCCTCGGCGTGTGCGCCTGCTGGCTGCGTTCGGATGCGATCGCCAGCACGGTCGCGCAGACCGCTTTCGAGACCGAGGCCACGCGCCGCGCGTCGGTGCGGCTGCTGTTGCCCCGCTCGACTTCGAGCACGATATGCCCGTGCCGAATCACCACCGCGGCGAAGTCCCGATTGTCGCTCGCCCTCAGCCACGCCCCGAGTGCGTCGAGCTTGTCCGAATCCATCCCCCCACGCTCGCGGATGGCGTCCGGCTGATCCAGAACCCGCCAGCCGCCGGCGCTTTCGGGCGGCGGATAGTACGCGGAATCGGATGCCAGGGGCGTTGTCTGGCCGACACCGAGCCACATGCACGGCAGAACAACCAGCCAGGCGCCGCGCCCGAGCCGGCAACGATCGCCAAGGAATGGATGCATTTGTTTCCTCTTCACCTGAGCCAGGCGTCGCGGTGCGCTCCCACGAAGTCGTCGTCGCTCAACTCGGGATACGCGCCGCAGACCCGATCAATCTCGTCGCTTTGTCCGGCGGAAAGCGTTTCGCGCGCGTCCAGGCACCATCGTCCCGCCATGAGCCCCTGGCGGCGCAGAATCTCGTGGAGGCCCGCGATGCAGCCCGCAAACCCATTGGCGGCGTCGAAGAGCGCCGCGTTGGCATCGGTCACCGCGGCCCCGAGCCGGAGCAGGTCCGGCGGCACGCGCTGCCCGGCACGCGCGACGCGGCGACACGCGCCGTGCAGCTCGACGGCCTTGCGTGTCCACACCGCCCAGTGCCCCAGCAACCCCCCGACCATCCGACGTTCGATCGTGGCTCCGCCGACGCGGAAGCGAAACGGAGTGAGCAGGTCCGTCACGATCGCATCGTCGTTCCCCGTGTACAGCGCGATGTCGTCCCGGCCCGCTTCCGCAACCGCGCGGACCACATCGAGGGTCTGATAGCGGTTGAACGGGGCGATCTTGATGGCGACCACATTCTCGATCTCGACAAACCGCCGCCAGAAGCGGAACGGCAGGACGCGCCCGCCCACCGCCGGCTGGAGATAGAAACCGACCAGCGGAATCTCGCGCGCCACCGCCCGGCAATGGGCGAGCACGGCGCGCTCGGGCGCGTCGCGGAGAGCCCCCAGCGAAAGCAACCCCGCGTGGTAGCCGAGCGCGCGGGCGAGCCGGGCCTCGCGTGCCGCCTGGGCTGTCGGGCCGCAAATGCCGGCGATCAGAACCGCTGGCCGGCCCGATGCGCCAGCGGCCTCGGCGGCCGTTCGAGCGGCAATCTCGAGGACGGGTTCGAGGAGTCCATGCCGCGGATCACGAATTGCGAACTGGGTGGTATGAACGCCGACCGCAAGACCGCCCGCGCCCGCGGCAAGGTAATAGCGCGTCAGCGCCCGCTGCCGGCGTTCGTCCAATGTGCGCCGGCGGGTCAGGGCCAGTGGATGGGCCGGGATGACCAGCCCCTCGCCCAGCCTGTCGCGCACCCATTCCGGAGGCTGCGGATCGTCATTCATCCTCTGCCCATTTTCCTTGACCGGTCATATTTGTTGCAGGCAGGTCCAGTTTCTGTGGTGTGGTGTGGGCGTCAAGGATTCGTTGGCTGCATGTTTCATGGAGTTGCAGTCACGGCGAAGCCGAAAAACGCGGCGTGTGGACGCATGGGGATTAGCCCTGCATATTTCACAGCACGTCGGTGCCCTGGGCCGGTCGGACTTCGCAAGCGGACAGCTATGCGGGCTGGAATGACTCGTTGGTCTGAGGCAAAGCCTCGCTAATACTGCCCATCGCGCACCTCGAAGTGGGTCGGTCTCTCGAGACTGCGCCCGCCGCTCTTCACCCAATGTGCGACCCACCGAATGATCGTGTCGATGGGTGTTGGCGGTTCGCTCAGGGTCCGGCACAGACTCGCCGCGTTGCCGAGCAGGGCAGTCTGGGACTCCGCACCGGTGAACTCCGGCGCCCGGTCAAGCAATGTCCCCAGTCTGTTGGCGACTTCGCGGACGGAGAAGAGTTCAGGGCGGCACAGGTTCCAGACCGCGGGCGGCGAAGCGGCCAGATTCAGTGCGCGGATGATCATGGCGTTGGCATCGCCCTGCCAAATGCAGTTGAACCAGCCATTGGCCAGCGGGATTGGGGTGCCCGCCTGAATCTGGCGGGCGAGGTCGGCGATGACGCCGTACCGCAGTTCGACCGCATAGAACAGGCGCAGCAGCACGACCGGCGTGTGCTGGCGGCGCGAGACGTATTCGAAGAGGCGTTCCCGAGCCACGGCTGCGTTGGCATACTCGCCCAATGGATGCAACGGGTCCGTCTCGACCGAGCCGCCGCGCCGGACCTCGGCAAGCGGGTAGACATTCCCGGTCGAGATGGCGGCGATGCGCGCCTCGGGGTAACGCGCAGCCACACGCTCCGGCACAAGGGTGTTGACAGCCCAGGTCAGCGCCGGCGTTTGGGCCGTGCCGAACTTCAGTCCAACCATGTACACCACGTTCTGCGCATCCGGCAGACGCCGCACGGCGTCGGCCTCGAGCAGATCGACAGAGCACGTTCGCACACCTCTTTCTTCGAGCCAGACCCGGATGCGCGGATCGCTGAAACGGCTCGCCGCGACCACCTCGATCGGGTGATGCGCGGCCTCCGCCGCCCGGCGGGCCAGCACGGCAAGCGTCGGCCCCATCTTCCCCCCGGCACCGAGAATCACCAGCGGACTCGACAGGGTCCGGATGAACTCGATGAGCCGTGCGCACGGCCGTGTCAGCCAGTCGTCGAGGGCGGATTCACTCGGGAAATTGTCGGGAACAGCCATGTGCGCTCTCGTTCTTCTTGCTCTTGCTCTTGCTCCTGGTCTTCTCTTGGCGACGTCTCCTGCGCAGCCGCCGGCATGGTCCGCCGCCGGTCAGCGTCTTCGCAAGGCGGCGGTGAACCGCCCGCATTCTCCCGCAGCCGCGCGTGCGCGTCAACCCAGGCCCCACGCGCACCCCCGACAAGAAGCGCGCCTACGAAGCACCGGTTCGGGAATTCTACGACTGTTGCTCGAGGCGGGGCGAAACGAGGACTGTTTGCTTTGGCGTGTAATCAACCCGAAAACCGGCGCCAACCGGGGCCAACTCCGCGACACCTCGCGCGCATTTCCCACCCGTCTTGCTCAACGCGAAGCCGGTGTCGGCGAAAGAGGCCGCCATGCGCGCTAGCCGATGATCGCTTTCGGCCATTCGGCATTGCATTGTGTGGTCAATCGGCTACAGACTCGGTCTGCTCGGTGATGGAAAAGCGCCGGCTCGCGGCAATTTGCCACGTGCGTCGGTTCGCCCCGACACCGGGCCGTGAAGTCTGGCCCACGCCGCCTGTGCGGACGGCATTCGCGAAACAATGGCTGGCGGAGAGCGTCCTGAGTTCCCCGCTTCGCAGGCGGCAAAACGAGTCGAGAGAAAGAGCAACCGGGACCTAACAACTATGAACATGAACCCTCGGAATTCCCGCGGATGGCGGTCCTCCCTGACACTCCTGGCGGCAGGCTGTGTGGGGATGGCTGCAGTCTGCGCTCAGCCCGTCAAACTGGCCGATTTCCAGTTCAACGAGGGCACGGGCGGAACCACGGCAAGCACTGTCAACAGCCTGGTCGGCACGCTGGGCTTGCCCTCGAATCCGGACAACATCCCCACCATCATCACCGACACGCCGTCGGGCGCCGCCAACGATCGGGCAGTGCAGTTGATGGGCACGGGCTACCTCTTGGTTGACGACAGCGATGGTCCCATCCTGAATGTCTCCACCGAACCGCTCACCGTCGAGGCGTGGGTGAAGTGGGACGGCACTGACCCCGACCAATACAGCGGGATCATGGCGTACGGCAGTTCCTACAAGCTCGGCGTGGACTCCGGCCAGATCATATTTACCTTGTTCGGAGTGGTCGATGTGTACAGCGGTCATCTTCTGCCAGCAGACGGCCTCTGGCATCACGTCGCCGCCGCGTATGAGCCTGGCGTTGGCGTGACCATCTACCTCGATGGTGTCGGTAACTTCATCGAAGAAACGCGGCCAATGCGCGCCTTCGGCAACAATTGGTTCGCCATCGGAGCCGAGGGATTCGGCAACTCGCTGCTGTCCGCCCTGGACCGAGTCCGCGTGCACAAGGCGCTGCTTGCCGACACGGAACTCGACAGCGTTGCAGCCGAGCCCAAGGGCGTCCTCGCCAGCACGCTCGTCGCCTATAACTTCAACGAAACCGAGATGCCGTTCCAGAATGCCAAGGCCCCGGCTCGGCCGACTATCACGTCCGAACAGTACAACGCAACTCTCACAACTCCGGCCTTCTCGACCGACACGCCCACCGGCGGCGCCGGCGATTACTCGATCGAGTTCTCCGTCGCAGGCCAGCGAATCGTGGTGCCCGATCCCACGACGGCGATCCAGTTCGGGGACGAGAACCCGGACATCGCCAGCGACTTCACGATCCAGGCCTGGGTCAAGTTCGGTTCGCAGGCGGCGCGCGCAGTGTTGATCATGAACAACTGCCCCGGCGGCGCGGTCTCCTTCTCCGTGTTGGATCGCGAAGTGTTCGTCACCACCCTCGGCATCCTCGATCGCGATTCCGATGCCCCGATCCCCGACGACGGCGGATGGCATCACATCGCCGTTGTCCATGAGAATGGCGTCGAGTTCCGGTTCTATGTGGACGGCATTTTGAAGGACACCAGAGCGTACACTGGCGGCGTGATCTACACGCGCACAGACCCCCAGTTCACCATCGGGTGCGAAGGCGGCGGCAACCTGCCGTACGTGGGCAAGCTCGACCGCTTGATCGTGAGCCGCGGCGTGGTTCCGGCCAACGAACTCGATTACCGCGTCATTCCCGGCGTGGATCCGGGTGCGCCTGAACTCAGCATTGCAACCGTAGTCGAGGTGGCGTGGCCGACCCTGCCGGCCGGCTATGTCCTCCAGTCCACAACCAACATCGCCGATCCCAACAGTTGGACTAACGTCCCTGGCACGCCGTATGCCGGCGAAGGAACCTATCGTTTCTACTTCCCGCCCGCGGCCGAGAAGACCTTCTACCGGCTGATCAAGCCTTAACGCGCTTCACAGGCCGTCACGGCCTGCTAACTGTCAGGTTCCCGCGCCTGTTCTCCGGCGCGGGAACCCAACACAGACAGGAACGTCCAACATCCAACGTCCAACTCGGCGGTCGGTTCGCCGTTGGAAGTTCGGTGTTGGACGTTGTTTCTGGTTCATGGAGAGCCTCCTGTTCGTTTTTCAACTGCCCAGCGGACAGAAATGCCGTAGCCGCCGACGTGAGTCGGCGCTGATTCCTTCTCGTGACGGAGCGATATGGCGCGGACTCATCTCGCGTCGCGGGACGGCTACGGAACCACGGTGCATGAGGAGCGCCTCTAGCCCGCATAGCAGTCCTCTTGCGAAGTCTGAGTGCCCTCCGCACCATAGGGGTGTGAAATATGCGGGTTAGCCGGTCATCCACTTCCGTGAAACTCCCCCCGCCTCTCCATTCCTGGCGACTCTCGCCACGCCAGGCGATCGCCGCTCAGAAGAACCTCGCCGCGCGGGTGCGGGTGGAACCTCTCGCCAGACAACCCCGCTTCATCGCCGGTCTCGATGCCGCATTCCCGGCTGACGGTGCCTTCTGTCTGGGCGCGGTCGTGCTTTGGGACATGACGGAGCGGCGCGTTGTGGAAGAGCGCGTGGCGCGGCGCCGGCTGCGGTTTCCGTATGTGCCCGGGTTGCTCTCCTTTCGCGAGGCGCCGGCCTTGCTCGAAGCGCTGCGTCGGCTCAACACGACGCCCGACCTGCTCATGTGCGATGGTCACGGACTGGCCCATCCGCGCCGCTTTGGCATTGCATGTCATTTGGGAGTTCTCTGCGGTCTGCCCGCGATCGGTTGCGCCAAGAGCCGGCTCGTGGGCGAACACGCCGAACCCGCACGCGCGCGCGGCGCCTCGGTCCCGTTGCGGCACAGCCTCGAGATCGTTGGCTCGGTCTTGAGAACCCGGCCCGGGACCCGCCCCGTCTATGTCAGCGTCGGTCATCGCATCGACCTCGCCGGCGCGCAGGAGATCGTTCTGGCGTGCGCCGTACGCTTCCGTTTGCCCGAGCCGACGCGTCTGGCCGATCAACTGGCAGCCCGGGCCAAACGAGGCCCCCCCTGAACCGGCTCGTTCGGAGGGGCTGCTTTTCCTCGGCCCTCCGAGAAGGGTTCATGGTCCCCGTGCGCATCAGGCCGTTGCCTGACAACGCTCCATGTGCCTCGACACGGAAAGCGGCGCTGAAGCGCGCAGTCTCCCGCACTGCTCATCCGCGTCAACCTAAGCAGAGATCGGAGTCGGACGGTCAGACCCGCCTCTGGCGGCTGGCCAAGTGCCTGATCCCGTGAGCTTGTCGCAGGGAGGTGGAGCCAACTGGGGACCGAGGTCGCACAGCGGGGTGCGCCCGTCCTCGGGCGCAGCGGTGTCCGAGCAACCGCACGCGTCGGTCTCGCCCACATCATGG
>DAOOQY010000169.1:0-7822 GCA_035389025.1 Verrucomicrobiota bacterium | reverse complement strand
GCGTCGGGCCCCATGCCAGCACGACCCGTTGCAGCAACCGCGCCTGGCCGTAGGCATCCACGTGCACCAGCAGGCGGAACGACGCGGCGGCGGGCGTGCCCTGCATGTCGGCGCTGGGGTAGGCCGGGACATTGACCTGATCGAGTGTCGCCGATCCGACCCAGAGCCCTTCGTCCTCGTGGTGAGCTGCCGGCTCGCCCGACACGCCGCTCAACAATCCGGCGCCCATGGAGGCGGGCTTGCGCGCCACGACAGGCACGCGGATCAACAACGACTCCGCGCCGTCGGTGATCTCGATGATACTCTGGTAGGTCGCGCCATTGGTGCCTTGCGCCACGTAGGGGGTGAAGTCGCGGCGCCGCACCCCGAGCCAAAGCCGCCACTCGTCTCCCGGCGCAAGGGTGTGCGAGAGCCCCGCCTCGGGGAATTCGCCCCATGCCCAGAGGTTGCTGGCGTTCCTGGACAGATAAGCCAGCGGCACCGGCCCGGCCAGCTCCGGAAACCCGCCGGTCAAAGGCGGGGTTTCCGATGCCCGCTGGCGCAATCTGACCGTGCGGCTCTCGGTCGGATGCGTGTTCTTCACCGTGTATTCCTTGCGTGTGAACAGGCTGCCGAAGTCGAGCCCATCAGGGCTGCCGGGAGTGACGTGCAGCGCCGACAATCGGGCCGGCGCTCGGGCGCAGCCGATCCAGTACGCCACGCCCCGCTGCATCCGGTCACGGGCGGGCTGGACGATGCGCTGACCGACGCCCCGGGTGTCGAGGCGATACAGTTCGTTGGCGTAGCCCTTCGACGTGTCGATCTCAGGCGTGAACTGAAAGAACTCGGTGAAGGTGGGCGGATGGTCGGGGTGCACGGGGAAGCCGACCAGGTTCAAGCCGTTCGGAAACCACTCGATCCGCGGTGGAACGATCCGTCCCGTGATGGTCAGGGTGAAGGGCGCGGCGCCAGCGGCGACCTTGATGAGGTAGGCCTGGTTGGCTTGCAGCGCTCCCAGGCGGCTCAGGAAGGCGCGAGGGTCCGACCGCGGCAACCAGACCAGCCAATCCGGACTCTCGGGCAGCAGAGTGTCGGGATCAACCGTGAACTGGATGGTCGAGAAACGCCGATTCCATTTCCAGACGCTCTCGATCGGTTGGCCGGCGAAAACCTGCTCGCACTCGCCCGGTTCCGGTTTGACCTCGAGATGGACGGGGTTCCAGCCGGGCTGGAGCGTGACTCGCTGGGTGTGCCATTGACCCAGGGCGCTCGGCGCGGCGGACAACAGGAACACAGTGAGAAGGCAGAGCGCGGGATTCTGCATGGGGAGAAAACTGCGGGGCACTTGCCAGAGACCGTCTCGGCACGAGGTCGTTGGCCGCTCTTTCATCATACGATCCCTTCGATCCGGCGTTGCCCGGGATGTCGCGAGGTGTGCCGGAGACCTTGGGGGTACGGGGGGTGACACTACTGTTGCAAGCATCGGAGTCAAGAAATTTTACAGTCAGCTAAAAAACTTGTCACAAACGCAGGTGGAATCGGCAACACTTGGGGGGTACGGTCTGGCAACGCGCGTCTTGCAAGCAAGGAACCGTCACTATGAGTCGCCTGTTTCTCATCCTCGTCACCGCCTGGGCCGCGCTCGTGGCCTCCGCGCAGCACCGGAGCGTTTCCGGCATCCAACCGCATCTCGCCATGTTCAATCACGAGGACGAGTGCGGCACGGGCGCCGTCGTGTCCTGGGCGGACCGGCTTTGGGTCGTGACCTACGCGCCGCACAAGCCGCTGGGGTCATCCGACAAGCTGTACGAGATCACGCCCAGCCTCGAACAGATCATCCGCCCCGAGAGCATCGGCGGCACGCCCGCCAACCGCATGATCCACCGCGAGTCGCAGCAACTGTTCATCGGGCCGTATGCCATCGGCGCCGATCGCTCGGTGCGCGTGATCCCCTACACGAACATGTTCGGGCGACCGACGGGCAACGCGCGACATCTGACCGACCCGGCGAACAGGATTTACTATGCGTCGATGGAGGAAGGCATCTACGAAGTGGATGTAAGGACGTTGGCCGTAACGGAGTTGTGGGCCGATGAACACCTCAACCCGAACGCCGGCTGGGAGAACATGCCGAAGAAGCAGGCGCGTTTCGCCAATTTCCCCGGCTACCACGGCAAGGGGTTCTATTCCGGACAGGGCCTGCTGGTGTATGCGAACAACGGCGAACACGGCGCGGAAGCGCAGCGGCGTCCGGATGTGCCCTCCGGCGTCCTCGCCCAGTGGGACGGCACCTCGAGCGCGTGGACGATTGTCCGGCGCAACCAGTTCACCGATGTCACGGGGCCCGGCGGCATCAGCGGCAATCCCAATCCCGCGACCGACCCTCTCTGGAGCATCGGCTGGGACCATCGCTCATTGATCCTGATGGTGCTCGATCGCGGCCGATGGCACGCCTACCGGCTGCCCAAGGCGTCGCACTGCTACGACGGCGCGCACGGCTGGAACACCGAATGGCCGCGCATCCGTGACATTGGCGAGGACGCGCTGCTGATGACCATGCACGGCGGCTTCTGGCGGTTTCCCAAGACCCTCTCGGCCTCCACCTCCGCCGGCATCGCTCCCCGATCGACCTACCTGAAGGTCCTCGGCGATTTCTGCCGCTGGAACGACCGGCTCGTGTTCGGTTGCGACGACACCGCGCGGAGTGAGTTCCTCAACAAAGACCGGCTCAAGGGCGATCTGGCCGGTCCGGGCACATCGCAGTCCAACCTCTGGTTCGTCGAACCGGCGCAATTGGATGGCTTCGGCCCGGCACTCGGGCGTGGCGCGGTCTGGTTGAACGACGACGTGCAGGCTGGCGCGGCCAGCGAGCCGTTCCTGTTCTCCGGCTTTGCCAGGCGCTCGTTGCACCTCGCCCATGCGGGAGCAAGCCGGGTTGGCTTCAGTTTGGACGTGGACGCCAAAGGCGACGGGCGGTGGGAGACCCTGCGCGAGGTGTCCGTGCCGGCACACGGCAATGTGTGGATCGAGTTTCCCAGGCACGAGACGGGTGCTTGGATTCGCCTCACACCGCGGGACGATGCCCCCGGCGTGACTGCGTTCTTTCACCACCGGGCCGACGACCCGCGGACGGCGGAACCCACCCCCCTTCTCGACGGTCTTGCCGCCCCGGGCGAGCCGTCTGCCTGTGGCGGGGTCATGCACACGCGCGGGGCCGACCACAAGACGCTTCGCTTCGTCGCGCGCAACCGCGACGGCGAATTGGGCGGCTACGACTTGGACGGTGACTTGGAACTCCGGCGCGTCAACGATCCGGAGGGTGTGGCGTGGACCGCCAAAGCGGTCGCCATCCCTCCCCCGCTCATCACGGCGGACGGCGCTTCGTTGCTGTATGTGGATGAGAGCGGACGGCGCTGGCGGCTGCCCAAGGGCGATCCGGCCCTCGACCAACCCGGCCCGCTCGGACACGCGCGGCTCTGCCGGGAGGTTGTCACCGAACGCAACCTGCTCAATGTCGGCGGCACGTTCTACGAATTGCCCGCCCGAAACGCCGGCGGTTTCATCAAGGTCCGCCCCATTGCCACGCACAACCGCCGCATCCACGATTTCGCCAGCTACCGGGGTCTGTTGGTCTTGAGCGGCCTCGCCGCCGACGCCCGGGGCGCGCGCATTATCCGCAGTGACGACGGGAAGTGTGCGCTGTGGGTCGGCGCGGTGGACGACCTCTGGCAGTTCGGCAAACCCCGTGGCCGCGGCGGGCCGTGGCTCGACACCGAGGTCAAGGCCGGCCAGCCCAGCGATGCCTATCTCGCCACTGGTTATGACCGGAAGCGCCTGACACTTTCCCACCGCGGTCAAAGCGCGGTGAGCGTCAGCGTCGAGGTCGACTTCACCGGCGCCGGGACATGGAGCCACGTGGCCACGGTCAACGTGATGCCGCGTGCCACGGCGCAGCACACGTTCCCCGATGCCTTCGGCGCTTACTGGCTGCGCGTCACCGCCTCCGCCGACACCCAAGCCACCGCGCAGTTTGAATATGACTGAGGCAGAGCCTCGCTAACCATTGGACACGGGACGAATGATCAGGCTGTTGATTCGAGGCCTCAAAAAACCTATGCTGCGTCGGTTGGCTGGAAGCCCCGGCTCTTTCGATATGCTCGCACCAAGCGAACGACCATGAACACATTCAAGAAGGCCATTACGGTCACGGCGTGCGCAACGCCCTCTCCCAATCATCGGCGCTTGACGCTGTTGCTCGTCTTGCTGACGGCGCAGGTCCTTCCGACCATGGCCCTGGCACAAGCCTCTCGGTTGAACGCCTCCTGGCCAGCCTTTGACTACGACGGGAAACCAGCCCAGGCGGACGGTTCGTATTCGAAAGCGATTGTGGCGGGTTCGCAGATCGAGACGGCGGGCTATACCGCTGAGACGCGAACGATGACCGCCGCGGATGGAAGACTTCAAGTTCGGCTCGACGGCAAGAACTACAAGGGCTTCCCCGCCGAGGAATACGCCGTCGTGTTGGCCAATCTCTCGAAGACGGAACCGACGGGAATCGCCGCGAACTTCCGGTCGCTGAAGATTTCGCTGGACAAGCCGGAATCGAACAAGCCGGTCGTGCTCGATGTCCTCCGCGGTTCCACCTGCGAGGCGACCGACTTCATGCCGGAGGAGTTCACGATCGCAGTCGGAAAAGAGCATGTTCTGACGACGACCTGCGGGCGTTCATCGAACGACTTCATTCCGTTCCTGGAACTGAGTCTCGACGACCAGAACGGCTATCTGTTCGCGGTGGGTTGGACCGGATCGTGGAAAGCCCGGTTTGCGAATACCGGCCAGGCAGTGGAGGTCGAGATCGGCATGGAAGGAACCAACTTCCGGCTCCTGCCTGGAGAAACGATCCGGCAGCCGTCGATCCTCGTGCTGGCCCGCAAGAACCAGACGCGGCGCGAGTTCAAGACGCTGGTCCATCGGTTCATGCTCGAGAACAAGGTCCCCCGCGATCCGAAAGGGCAAATCATCCCGCCGATTCTAGCGGTCGCCTCGGGAGGCGGGAACAAGACGCCGAAAATGATGGCCGACATCCTGCAATACTGCGTCGACAACAAGATGCCGTTCGACACGTATTGGGTCGATGCGGGCTGGTACGGCGCCCCGCACGAAGACGAGTTGTATTCCAACTGCGGGCCGGACTGGTGGAAGTACGTCGGGGACTGGCGAGTCAACACGACCACGCATCCGACCGGGGACCTGCTGCCCATTGCCAACGCGGTCCACAAGGCGGGGCTGAGGTTCCTGCTCTGGTTTGAGCCCGAACGCATGACCGATTCCGCGCCCATCCTGCAAGTGCATCCGGAGTACCGGCACGGGCAACTGGTCGACTATGGCAATCCGGAGGCGCTCCGCTGGGTCCAGGATACCGTTTACGGAATCCTCGCGAAGCACAAGATCGATGTCTACCGCCAGGATTTCAACATGGACCCCGGCTCCGTCTGGCGCAGCATGGATGCGGCCGACCGCATCGGCATCGCCGAAGCGAAGCACATCACCGGCATGTACAAATTCCTGGACGACATGCGGGCGCGATTCCCGGACATCCTGCAGGAGAACTGCTCGTCCGGAGGCCGACGCATCGACATCGAGATGATCTCGCGGGCCCACACGTACTGCCGCAGCGACTACTACATCGGGCGCAAGCCGAAGGACACCGCGTTCATTCTGGGGCAGAACGCGACGCTCAACCTCATACCGTATCTGCCGTTCCAGGGTTGCGAGTTCAACTGCGTGCCGGTCGGCGACGAGTACGCGGCGTTCAGCATCATTTCTTCGGGGACCGTCATCACGCCGTCCGATTTCGACGGCGGCATTATTCGCCGTGAATTCACCGACAACGAGACGGCCTGGTTCAAGAAGGTTTTCGATGTCGCGATCCGCATGCGGCCGTTCTACATCGGCGATTTCTATCCGCTGACCGATGAAACCGGCGCCGGCGACGACGTCTGGTGTGCGTGGCAATGCGACCGGCCGGACTTGAAAGCGGGATTCGCGATCGTCTTCCGGCGGGGCGCGGCGGCGGATGAGTCCCGCACGTTCAAGCTCGGCGGAATCGAATCCGCCGCAAACTACCAAACGGAATTCTACAACGGCCCTCAAAGGACCATGGACGGTTCCGAATTGCAGAATTGGACGGTCAAACTTGCGCCCCGGTCATTCCAACTGGTTTTCTACCGGAAGCAGTAAGCATGCGTTCAGGGATTGGCCGTTCCGCCGTCGAGGGCGCATGCACGACCGAGCCGCCTGTTCGACCGCCAATAACAGTTGGACAAGGCCATACGCCAGGCGAGAATAGTCGTCCCCGGGCACACGGCGAAAGCAGCGGATCATCGAGGCGTGCGTTGGGCCCGTGGAGTTGGTAGATTCGCATATGCAAATTGCGCCACCGCCTATGAAATGCCAAGCACACACTGCATCGCTCCTCAGAGGTTGGGCGAAAGCCGCCGTCAGCATTCTGCTGCTGGCGCCTCTGGCCCTCGTCAGCCGTGCTTCCCCCGCAGACCCCGAGGAAGACCAGCCGGACCCGAGCTGGATCAAGGTCTGGGAAAGCGCGCAAAGTCGCGAGCCCATTGCGCGCCTGATTGGCACGGTCAACCCGCGGCGGATGAGGGATCACTTGTTCTACCTGGCGAAGGATCCGCTGCCGTTTCGCAAGCTCAACTACACTCTGCCCGGCCACGCCAAGAGCACATTGCATGAGGCAGACGACTACCTGGCTGGCCGACTGGAGTCATGGGGATACCGCGTCCGGCGCGAGGCGGTGCCAGTTCAGGCCTATCGCCGGGACACAACCAAGCCGCTGCAACATCAGTACTCGCAACCGATGCCCGGAGACCCGTGGTACACGGCCTACAACCTCTACGCCGAACGCAAAGGCCGCTCGCGGCCAGACGAGATCATACTCGTCTTGGCGCACAAGGACTCGCAGAGTTGGATCGATTGCCCCGGAGCGAACGACAACGCGACCGGCACGGTCGGCGTCCTGGAGTTGGCGTGCGTGCTCGCTGAGCATCCCTCCGACCGGACGATCCGCTTTCTGTTCTGCAACGAAGAGCACACGCCCTGGACCAGTGTGACGGCAGCGCAGAACGCCAAGGCGCGCGGAGACCACATTGTCTCGGTCTTCAACCTGGACAGCATCGGAGCCAAGTCGGCGGCGGAGACTGCGGCTGGCAAGAAGGCCAACATCACGGCGTACACGGAACCTGCCGGTGAACGCCTGGCGGGATTGATGAGGGCCGTCAACGCGCGCTTTGCCCTCGGTCTGGAGCAACGCACGGTCAAGCGGCCAAGCCCCGGCGACGACGACGGTTCATTCGTCCGGGCCGGCTTCGGGGCGGCGGTCGTCAACATCGGCTCCTGGCCCTACAGCGATCCCAATTACCATGTCCCAGGTGATGTGCCTGAACTCTGCGATGTCCCCAACGCGGCCATGACCGTGCAGGCCACGCTCGCGGCCATCCTGACGCTCGACCAAGCTCGGTAGGAAACGATCGCGAGGACGACCACAGCCCTTGCCAGGACGAGCAGGTGGAGGTGCTTTAACCTGGGGCGATGAATGCGTCGTCTCGAGTCCAGTCTTCCGACGGGGGTAAGGGCTGCAACGCCCAGAGCGACGCCGGGCCGCCGGAATCGAGGCCGCGTTCTGGATCGTGCCGTGCAGGCCGCAGGGCCCCGGGTCGCGCAAACGATAGGGGTCGTCGGTCTGGACGAAGGGGTAGCAGGCGACCAAACCGGTTCCCTGGCCTGTCAAGGCCGTGTGCCACGTGGCGGCGATTTCATCCGCGGT
>DAOOQY010000168.1:0-7826 GCA_035389025.1 Verrucomicrobiota bacterium | reverse complement strand
TAAGCCGACCAGAAGTATCCTACATCGCCGGACACCACGACTTCCTTGACGGCGCCCTCACTTTTGAAATCGAACTCCTTCAACACCGCCTCATACAGAGGCCGAATCGCGTGCTTCCCAACGACGACCCGCTGATCCTGAGGCATCAACACGGGCTCGTCCGCGAAGAGCGAAAGGAGCAAATCCGCGTCGCCGGCAAGCCATCCGGATCGCCAAACCTCTGCGAGTCGCCTGATCGCCTCAATATCCTCGATCTGCGTCGTCATCGTGAAATCTCCTGAAGGACCAATATGCTCCTGGAGGCATTTCAGCGTGCTCGATTGCGTCATTGACACTCATTATCACACGTTAAAGTTCATCGATTACCGCCAGGCGTCGAGGACGTTCGATTTGTCTCTGGGCCAATCGACTGGCTCCCATTCGCTGGACCGTCAGGTTGAACGATTTGGTCTTTGAGCAACGCAAGCACCCCATATCCTCTCTTGATGAGTCCGATCTTTCGCGCTGGGATATCGACAAGGCATATCTGCTGATCAAGCTGCAAGAGCGCCTGATCGTGCGGGAGATGGACGACGCGATAAGGAGCCCACCCTCCGAACGGCACGCCGTAGGCGATGCGCACAGTGCGTGATCCATCACGCGCCCACATCCCCACATCCGGCCAGTGTGCCCATCCCAGACTCCAGGCGCTGTTCGTGGCGTTGCCCACCTGGAACGCTCTTCCCCAACCATAATACTGACTGGTCCGCCATGCCTGGTTTTCGGGGACCTGAAGCCGGGAACTGATACCCGGCCAGACAACCACCGCCTCCCGCCGCTCCCCAACAACCGCAAGGTCCCAGGAGTCACTGTCCTCTGGAGACTCTCTGAGTTCAAGATGGTCTCGCCAATGATTTGTCGAGCCCAGCTCCGCAATCTTGACATCTGCTGAGCCGGCGAGCTCCGAGCGATAGACATCTCCGTCCGAAGCGGCGATGAAGAACATGTCCACATCAGACGGCCGAGTCATCTGTGTCGGCGAAACAACGTCCATTCCCGTATAGAGTGATGTCGCACTCAGGAGCCAATATCCTGCGAAGAGGCAGACGTACGACACCGACTGGACGAGAAGCGACCCCTTCACACTGCCCACAAGCCAACGCTGTGTGCCACGAAAGCACGCGGCGACGAACGGCCACTCGATCAACAACGTCAGCACGTACGTCCCGGCAACCAGCAGCCATGTGATCCGAAGACCCGAGTAGATGTCCGTGGCATACCGCGCAAAGAGGAACTCCATGAGCATCATGCCACACCACGCTGACAGGTAATTCGCCACAACGAGCCACCAACCGCACCGTTTGACCGCCAGGCCAAACACACGCGCCAGCAACCGTCCCTCCAGCAGTCCGATCAGCGCGTTGCCCAGGAGCATGTGGAATGCTGTGCTCCACACCAAGGGCGTCCCGGCGTCGGCCAACGCCGCAACCGGCCACCAGGCGATGCCGATCAAGGCTAAGAGAGGGAGGGGACCATGCGCCGCATGCCTCGAACGAGTCATCGACATCCGGAATGACGTCGTCTCTTGCGTCACGGTGCGAGGTTACGCCTGCGAAAGGGCTTGGCAAACCACAAACGGTGGAAGAACCACCGGCTACGGCCCTGCCATGCGTGTGATTCGTGATTCGTGATTCGCGGCTCTCCTTTCCCCGCAGGAACTGGAGCAGGCAACGACTGGCTGGCAGCAGACCGATTCAGCCATGCCAGAAACCCATTGAAGCAGGCTGTCCGGTCACGTTACGCTTGGCCGATCGAGACAATCGCGCATGTTTCAACATCAACCGCACAGACAGTGTCCGCGTGCATTCGCCGCCATGATTCGACTCGCCCAATCGACAGCACTCTTGGCCCTCCTTGTGTCGGCCCGCGCCGCTGACCCCGCCCCCCCCGCGGCACCCGCGCCCGCGCCCGTCGCCAGCGCCATCAGCGTCCGGACCGACGGCCCAAACGGCCCGTGGCGGGTCGAGGGGCGGCGGCAGCGACTCGAACTCGATCCGGCGAACCTCGGGTGCCGGGTTGTCTCCGGCGCGACCGTCTGGCGACTGCGCCCATCGCAGCCGGGGGACTTGCGCGTGGTCCAGGCCGGCAAAGCAATCCAACTCGAACTCGCCGCGGCGGCACAGAAGACAATCGCCCCGTACGACACCGGGTTTCAGACAGGCCTGAAGATCGAACTCGGCGGCTTCCGCGACGGGTCCGAGCCGCTCGATCTGACGATCCAGTTGTTCCTGTGCCTCGAGGGTCCGGACGAAGATTTGACGGCCACCGCCATCGCCTCGGACGGCGCCGCGCGGGTCGAGCATTGCGATTGGCCGTCCGGGCTGGTGTCCGAGTCCTTCGATGCCACGGCGGTGCCGTTCATGCAGGGGATGCTGCTGCCGAAGACCTGGCCGGAGAAGACCTGGCTGTACGACACGCTCAGCTTCGGCCGCGGCCTCTATCAGCCGTGGTGGGGGCACCAACAGGGCGGCGCGGCGATGCTGGTGATCCTCGAAACGCCGGACGACGGCGGCTGCCATTTCGAGCATCCGGCCGGCGGTCCCACGCACATCGGGCCGCGCTGGGTGAACAGCCTCGGACGCTGGTCCTATCCGCGTCGGGCGCGGCTTTGTTTCCTCGAGCAGGGGGACCACGTCGATCTCGCCAAGCGGTACCGTCGGCACGCGCTGGCCACCGGACGCTTCGTGTCGCTGCGCGAGAAGATCGCCCGAAGCCCGCGGGTCGCGAGGCTGATCGGGGCGCCCGTGGTCCACACGAGCATCCTCTACCACATCCAGCCCGAATCCAGTTACTACAAGAAGGACGACCCGGCCCACAACGACCAGCTTGTCACCTTCGAGGCCCGGGCCCGCGAACTCGAAGCCCTGGCCTCTCGAGGCGTGACCAATGCCTACGTGCACCTCGATGGCTGGGGATTCCGTGGCTACGACAACCTGCATCCGGATGTTCTGCCGCCCTGCCCGCAGGCGGGCGGATGGGAAGGGATGAAGCGGTTTGCCGATGTCTGCGACGCCTTGGGCTTCCTCTTTGCCATCCATGACCAGTACCGCGACTTCTACCTCGACGCCCCGTCGTACGACGAGCGCCACACGGTGACCGACGCCGCCGGCAACCGCCCCCTGCACAGCGTCTGGTACGGCGGGCGGCAGTCGGTGTTGTGTTCGAGCCTGGCCCCGGGCCACGTGCGCCGAAACCACACCGCCATCCTCGATCACGGCGTGAAGCTGCGGGGCGCCTATCTCGATGTGTTCTCGGTCGTGCCGCCCGACGAATGCTACCAGATCGAGCACCCCGTCACGCGGACCGACTGCCTGCGCTTTCGGGCCGAATGCCTCAACTTCGTCCGCTCCTACGGGGGGGTCGTCAGCTCGGAAGAGCCCAGCGATTGGTCGGTGCCCTACCTCGACCTGGTCCATCACGGCCCGTTCGGGCTGAGCCCCGGCCCGGGAAGCGGGCCGGCGATGGGCATCCCGGTGCCGCTGTTCAACCTGGTCTACCACGACGCCCTCCTCATGCCCTGGTCGATGGAACGGGGCGAGTGGGGAATCCCGAACAAGGACCTCGGTTTCCTCCACGCCCTCGCCAACGGCGGCATGCCGTACCTGGGGCTGACCCCGAGTTCCGACCAGCTTGAACGCGTCCGAACAGTGACCCGGCTGCACGCCCGGGTCGCCCTGCTCGAAATGACCCGGCACGAATTCCTCGATGCCGGCTGGCGGCGGCAGCGGACGACATTTGCCGACGGGACCCGGGTGACGATCGACCTGGACCGTGACGAATGGAAGATCGAGCCCGCGCTGCAGCAACCTTGAGAACATGAGCGAGATTCCGAAAGCCTACGAACCCCAGGCGGTTGAAGGGAAGTGGTACCAGTACTGGCTCGAGCAGAAGTGCTTCGCGGCCGATCCGGCGCGCGTCAGCGCCAAACGCCCGGCCTATTCCATCGTCATCCCGCCTCCCAACGTCACCGGCATGCTCCACATGGGGCATGTCCTCAACAACACGATCCAGGACATCCTGGCCCGCAAGGCGCGCATGGACGGCAAGGAGGTCCTGTGGCTGCCGGGCACGGACCACGCCGGCATTGCCACCCAGGCGGTGGTCGAGAAGACGCTCATCAAGCAGGGCCAAATCCGGCATCGCGACGACCTGGGGCGGGACAAGTTCCTCGAGAAGGTCTGGGAATGGAAGGCGAAGCACGGCGATATCATCATCGAGCAACTCAAGAAGCTGGGCGCGTCGTGCGATTGGGGCCGCGAGCGGTTCACGATGGACCCCGAGTACTCGAAGTGCGTCCAGCGGGTGTTCGTCGACCTCTACCGGAAAGGGCTGATCTACCGCGGCAAACGCATGGTGAACTGGGACCCGTCCGCCCGCACCGCATTGTCCGACGAAGAAGTCGAGATGATCGAGACCAAGGGCCACCTCTGGCACTTCAAGTACCCGCTCCTGGACGACCAGGGCCGCGCGCAGGCCGACGCCTTCGTGATCGTGGCCACCACGCGTCCCGAGACCATGCTGGGCGACGAGGCCGTGGCGGTGAACCCGCGAGACGAACGCTACACCCGCCTGATCGGACGGCGCATCCTGCTCCCGTTGCAGAACAAGCCGATCCCCCTCATCGCCGACGATCTCGTCGATCCGACATTCGGCACCGGCTGCGTGAAGGTGACGCCCGCCCATGACCCGGCCGACTACGAAATGGCCGTCCGCCACAAACTGCCGTTCACCGTGGTGATCGGCCCCGACGGGCGGATGACGCCGGAGGCCGGAGCCGCGTTTGCCACACTCACGCGGGACCAGGCGCGCAAGGCGGTCGTCGCCGCGATGGAACAAGCCGGCCTGCTCCTCAAGATCGAGGATTACGTCCACAACGTCGGCCACAGCCAGCGCAGCCATGTCCCCATCGAACCCTACCTGAGCGAGCAGTGGTTTCTCAGGTACCCGAGTCAGGCGGCTGCGCGGGCCTGTGTCGCCGATGGCACGATGCACTTCTTCCCCGATCGCTGGGCGAAGGTGTACGACCACTGGATGGGCAACCTGCGCGACTGGTGCATCAGCCGCCAGTTGTGGTGGGGCCATCGCGTCCCGGTGTGGTACAGCGAAGGCTGGCGCAAACTCGAGCGCCGGCTCGTGACGATCCGGCTGTCGGGCCGGGAACTTGAGGGAGCCGACATCCGGGAATTGAGGGCAGCCGCCCTGCGGCACGCCCGGGAACGAGGCATCTTGGGGCAGGACTTCTTGAACCTGGACACGGGCCAGCGGATTACGGTGCGCAAGGCGGGCCTCGAGCACGGCTTCTCGAATTTCGGAGTCGCCAACGTCAAGCTGGTGCCTGGTCTGCCCGATCTGCTCCGGCAAGCCGTGCGCGTTTCCGTCGAACCGCACAACCCTCCGAGCACGGACGTGACCGCCGTCGAGACCTACCTGGCCGCCCTGCGATTGGGCGATCAGTCCTTCCGCGTCAAGTTCCGGGTCAAGGTCCTGCCGCCGAACCTGCGGCTTTATGACCATCAGGCCGTCTTTCTCTCGAAAGAAAAGAAAACGGAGCCTGACGGTGACAAGTCTCCGGAGGTCAATGTCCCGAGAGACACAACCTCGCGGCCTGCATCAGGCTCCGACCCATTCCTCGCCGATTTGGTCCCGGATGTCAACCGCGACCGCGCATTCACCAGGTGCCAAATTGAAAGCCCCGGGTCAGGCTGGGTCCAGGACCCGGACGTGCTCGACACCTGGTTCAGTTCGTGGCTCTGGCCATTCGCGACGATGGGCTGGCCCGAGCGGACGCCCACACTCGAAGCGTTCTACCCGACCGCCGATCTCGTCACCGGACCGGACATCATCTTCTTCTGGGTCGCCCGGATGATCATGGCCGGGTACGAGTACATGGGCGACCTGCCGTTTCGCAATGTCTACTTCACCGGCATCATCCGCGACAAGCAGGGCCGCAAGATGTCCAAGAGCCTGGGCAACTCGCCCGACCCGCTCGCCCTTATCGCCAGATACGGCGCCGACGCCCTGCGGTTCGGCACCATGCGCAGCGCGCCGCTCGGGCAGGACGTCCTGTTCGACGAAAAGGACGTCGAACTGGGCCGGAACTTCTGCAACAAGCTCTGGAACGCCTGCCGGTTCCGACAGATGCAGGGCGGCCCCATCGAGGACGAGATCGACCCGGCCCTGCTGACCAGCGATGACAAATGGATTCTGCGGCGCCTCGACCGCGCGATTCGCGAGATCGACGACGCCTTCGCCGGCTATCGTTTCAACGAGGCCACCGCAACCCTCTACCGCTTCTTCTGGAGCGAGTATTGCGACTGGTATGTCGAGGCCAGCAAGGCCGCGCTCCAATCCGGACGCAGCGACAATCCGTCGGAGGCGCCCGGCGCACGGACGCCCGATGCCGCCGCCGCGGCCCGCCTCCGAGCCAACACGCTTGCGGTGATCGATTTCGTCCTCAGCCACACGCTGCGCCTGTTTCATCCGTTCCTGCCGTTCATTACCGAGGAGTTGTGGCAGGGGATGAACTACCACGCCGATCTGCCGGTCGATCAAGGCGGCCACACCATCATGGACGCGCGCTGGCCCAAACCGCTCGATCCGTCCTTCTGCGAGCATTACGGACTCGATGAGACGGCCGAGCAGGTGGCAAGCGCCAAGTACGAGTTGGTCGGCGTCGGCCGCAACTTCCGGCGCGAGTTCAACCTGCCGTCGAACCGCAAGCTCCGGTTCGTGCTCAAGCCCGCGGGCGACCTGCCTGCCGCCGAGGTTGAAGTCATCCGGCTGCTCCTGAACGCCGAGACCATCGAGGTCCAGCGCGCCTACACTCCGCCCAAAGGCACGCCCATGGCCGCGAACGCCCTGGGCGAACTCTATCTGCCGCTTGCCGGACTGATTGACAGCGCCGCCGAGAAGGCGCGGCTCGAGAAGGAACTCGAGAAGGCTCGCCTCGAAGTCGGCAAGGTCGCTGCCAAGCTCGACAATCCGCAGTTCACCCAGCGTGTTCCGCCGGCCGTGCTCGAGGAGCATACGAAGCGCCTGGCCGACTGGCAGGCCAAGGAACAGCAAATCCTCGCCTCGCTGAACAACCTGCCGGAGTAAGCTGAGGTCGGAGTCGGACGGTCAAAACTGCCTCTGGCGGCTGACCGAGTGCCTGATCCCGTCAGCCTTGTCGCAGGCTGGTGGAGCCAACTGGGAACGAAGGTCGCAAAGCGGAGTGCGCCCGTCCTCGGGCGCAGCGGTGTCCGAGCAACCGCACGCGTCGGTCTCGTCCACATCATGGTGCGTGCCGTCATTGCTCTGGCTGAGGACGGCCACCCTCCAGACACCCCGACGAGGCAGTGCCGCATTTCATCGCCGCTTTGCGATGACGCTCTTCGGTGCATGCGGCAGGCCCCCCGCGCGGCGCGCACTCGGTTTCCACCGACACCCTCCAGATGCGCTGCTCCAGAGCCTGAGCAAAACTCAGGGCTGCCACGACATCCCGGCAGCGCGCAGGCGGTTCTCCATTTCCTCGAGGTGGCAGACAGTGACCGTCCCATCCGCGTTGCCCCACGCCAGCCGGTTTCCCTCGGCATTGAAGCGGACATGGCTGGCGGCAGAGGGGTCAACGGCGAGCGTCATCAATGGGGCCTGGCCAGGAGCGTCGAACAGGCAGATTGCTCGGCTGCGGCCGAATGCGTTTCCCGCATACAGGCGGGGCTCGGCCCGGATTGCCCAGGGCCAGAAGTCCAGGACGACACCGCTCACGGGGAGTTTACCGGGTTTGCTTACGGGAAGTTGATCAGTTG
>DAOOQY010000167.1:0-7856 GCA_035389025.1 Verrucomicrobiota bacterium | reverse complement strand
GGTGAGGCTGACAGAGCCGCGCGCGGAGCTGGTTTTGGGCGAGGATGGCCGGTTCAACTTCGCCAATCTGATCGAATCGACGAATCCCCCCGCGCCTCCCAAGACGGAACGTCAAACCGGCCCGCCCCGGATTCTCATTCACAGTCTCGTGGTGACCAACGGCTACGTCGGTTTTGCCGATCTAACCCGCAAGACGCCGTTTCGCACCGCCTATGCGCCGATCAACCTCGACCTCCGCCGGTTCACCACCCGGCGGGATCGCGAGTCGCCCTATGCGTTCGAGGCGTGGAGCGAGAGCGGGCGCGGCCTGGCGTGGGGAGGGACGGTTACGGTCGATCCGCTCGGTTCGAGCGGGACACTGAGCGTGCGGGGCTTCCAACTTCCCAAACACGCGCCGTATATCGAGGACTACACGAGGGCGCAGCTTGCGGACGGCACACTCGACGTGACCGGCAGCTACCGATTCGCGCTGGCCACCAACGGCATGGACCTCGTCGTTTCGAACCTGGCGGTCACGGTTGCGAACGTCGAACTCAAGGACCCCGACACAGGCGAGTCGGTGTTGACCCTGCCGAGCTACGACCTGCGCGAAGGCTCGCTGGACTGGCGCGCCCGCGAAATCTCCGTCCGCTCGCTGACGGTGAGCGAGCCGAAAGCGCTGGTTCGGCGCCGGCCCGATGGCAGCATCAACATACCCTCGCTGGTGCTCAGGCGCATGGCGCCCGCCCAGCCCCAGGGCCGGACCAACACCGATTCCGGGCCGCCGTGGGCATTCGCCCTCGATGACTATCGTCTGGAGAAGGCCGCGATCGAGTTCGAGGATCAGACGGTTTCCGGCCCGTTCCGCACTCGAATCGAGCCGATGTCGATCCACATCGAGCGTTTCACAACCAGGCCCGACTCCGAGGCGAGTGTGCTGGCGGAGTTGGCGACCGAAGCGGGCGAGACCCTCAAACTCGAGGCTGGCTACTCGATCAACCCTCCGCGCGGCGCGGGCGCCCTGACACTCGAGGGTCTCGATCTGAAGAAATATCAGCCGTACCTCGAACCGTTCTTCCGGGGCCGAATCGAGAAGGGGAAGAGCGACCTCTCGGTCGGTCTGAATCACGGCATGCGCGACGGCGCGCACGACATTTCGGTCTCGAATCTCGTGCTGCGCGTTGCCGATCTTGAGATCAAATCGCCCGATGCGGACGATGCGGTGCTGCAACTGCCGTCGTTCGTTGTCCAGGACGGTTTCGCGAGCCTGTCCGACAAGGCGATTCGTGTCGGCGCGATTCAATCCGAGGGGGCGCGGATCAGGGCACGGCGCGAAGCGGACGGGACGATCGACCTGATGCGGTTGGTGGTTTCGACGAATACCGCCGCTGCTGCCGGGCCTGAGGCGAATGAGGCGCCTGCCCGCAAGCCAGAGGCAGCGGGCGGTTGGCGGGCGGCTCTGGGTGAGTTCGCGTTGCGGGACTACGGCATCCGCCTCGATGATGCGCAGACGCCCACGCCGGGCGTGGTGGAGATCGATCAACTGGCGCTGGCGCTGCGCGGGGCGCAGTACCCGAGCAACGCACCGATACAAGTCGAGTTTGCCGCGCGCGTGAACCAGACCGGCGCGGTGAAGGCCCGCGGTTCGGTTCTCCCGTTCACTCCTGCCGGCGCGCTTGAAGTCGAGGTCAACGATCTCCCCTTGCCGACGTTCCAGCCCTGGATCGACCAACACGCCAACCTGACTCTGACCAACGGCGTGCTGGCGCTGAACGGGAAGGTCGAATTCGATCCCCGATCCGCCGGCAACCCCAAGGTGCATTTCGCCGGCGGCGTCACTCTGACGAATCTTGCCGCCGCCGACCGCGTTTTGAACGAGGAACTCGTTCGCTGGAACGACCTGTCCGTGAGCGGCATCGTTCTGGGGGTCGCGCCCACGCGGATCGCCGCCGACCAGGTGCGGTTGGCCGGTCTGAAAGCGAACGCGATCGTCGGGCCGGACAAGCGCCTGAATTGGCTGACGGTAGGGCCCGGACCCGACACCAACGCCCCGCGCGCGTCCGCGGACGCGCCGGCGCCCGCTGCCGGTGCGCCCGGCACCGAGCCGTTGCCGATTCGGCTGGGCGAACTGCGGCTCGAAGGAGCGGCTTTTCACCTCGAAGATCGATCGATTCAGCCGCTGTGTCTGTTCGATGTCAGGCAGCTCGATGGCACGGTCAAGGGCCTGTCCTCGAAGTCGGACGCGCAGGCGCAAGTCGATCTGTCGGGCAAGATCGACGAGGCCTCGCCGTTCGGTCTGCGGGGGACGGTCAACCCGTTGGCTCGCGATCTCTCGCTCAGCCTCGTCTTCACCAACCAGAATCTCCAACTGACGCCTTTCACGCCGTACCTCGAGAAGTACGCCGGGCATCCGCTGAACCGCGGCAGGCTCTCGCTCGATCTCGCCTATGCCATCGCGGGCGGCGAACTCAAGGCCTCGAACCTCGTCCGGATCGAACAACTCATGCTCGGCCCGCGCAATGAGAGTCCCGACGCCACCAAGTTGCCGGTAAAACTGGCGGTTGCGCTGCTGAAAGACAGCGCGGGGTTGATCGAACTGGACGTGCCGGTTTCAGGGCGTTTGGACGATCCCGAGTTCAGCGTGTTGCCGATCGTGCTCAAGGTGATCGTCAATATGATCGTCAAAGCGGCCGCCTCGCCGTTCAAATTGCTGGGGGCGCTCGTCGGTGGTGGCGAGGAACTCAGCTTCATCGAGTTCGCCCCCGGCCAAGCCGCCATGCGCGAGGGGGAAACCAACAAACTCGACAAGCTCATCAAGGCGCTCGAAGCGCGCCCCGCCCTCAACCTCGAAATTGCCGGCTCGATCGATCCGGTCGAGGATCGCGACGCCCTGGCGCGCGGCCTCGTGCAAAGCCAGGTCAAGGCGGCGCGACTCGGTGAGTTGTCGGCCATCGGACGGAGCCCGGCCGACGCGGACGCCTTCGACCCTGAGCCAGGCGACAAGGAACGCCTGTTGCGCGCGCTTGCGAGCACAACGTTCGGAACGAACCTGACCGACGCCGTCCAGGCCCTGGCCCAGCGCACCGCAACCAACATTGTCGCGTCCTCTCGAAAGCCGACTCGAGGCGGCGGCGTCCTTTCGCCTCTGACCGGGCTGTTCAAGTCCAGGCAGGAACGGGCCGCCCTGGCCCAAGCACGCCGGCAGGCCAAGGCGGATGCGGCACTGCTCGAAGCGAGCCCGGAACTGGCTGCGCTGACGACCGACGCGATGGAGGCGCTCCTGGCGACCCGGACCGACGTGCCGCCGGAGCGCCTGCGCGAGTTGATGGAAGCGCGTGTGCAGGCTGTGCAGACTTACCTTGAAGCGTCCGGGCAGGTGTCGCCCGAACGCCTTTTGGTCGTTCCGCCCCCGATGCCAGACGCCTCGTTCCAGGGCCAGGCCCGTGTCACGCTCTCGCCAAATTGATGATGAAAGCCATTCTCGCCCTCGATCAGGGCACCACCAGTTCGCGCGCGATCGTTTTTGACCACGACGGAAGCGCGCGGGGCCTTGCCCAAAAGGAGTTCAAACAGTCCTATCCGCAAGCCGGATGGGTCGAGCACGATCCGCGCGAGATTTGGGAATCGCAACTCGCGACCGCGCACGAGGCCCTCGCCCAGGCGGGACTCGAGGCCGGCGACATCGCGGCCATCGGCATCACCAATCAGCGCGAGACGACGGTCGTCTGGGACCGCCGGACGGGCGAGCCAATTCATCCTGCGATCGTGTGGCAGGACCGGCGCACGGCCCGATTCTGCGACGACCTCAAGCGTGCGGGCCACGAGGCGGTCATCCAGGCGAAGGCCGGGCTGGTCATCGACGCCTATTTCTCGGGGAGCAAACTGCGCTGGATACTCGATCGGGTCCCCGGCGCCCGAGAGCGCGCGGCCCGGGGCGATCTGGCGTTTGGGACGATCGACACCTGGCTGCTGTGGCGTTTGACCAACGGCGCTCTTCACCTGACCGATCCGAGCAACGCGTCGCGGACGATGCTCTACAACCTCGATACAGGCGACTGGGACGACGAATTGCTCGGCATCCTGGGAGTGCCGCGTGAGGTGCTGCCCCAAGTCCGGTCTTCGAGCGAAGTGTACGGCGAGACCGCGGATGGCGTGTTCGGGGCCCCCATCCCGATCGCTGGCATTGCGGGCGACCAGCAGTCGGCGCTCTTCGGCCAGAACTGCTTCGAGAGCGGCCAGGCCAAGAACACCTACGGCACCGGTTGTTTCATGCTCATGAACGTCGGCCCGAAACCCGTCGCCTCGCGACATCGGCTCGTCAGCACGGTGGCCTGGCAGGCGGGCGGCCGGACCGATTTCGCCCTCGAAGGGAGTGTCTTCATCGGGGGCGCCGTGGTGCAATGGCTGCGCGATGGACTGGGCCTGATCAAGTCCTCGGCCGAGATCGAGCGGCTTGCCGCGACCGTGCCGGACTGCGGCGATGTGTACCTAGTCCCGGCGTTCGCCGGCCTGGGCGCGCCCCACTGGGACCAATACGCGCGCGGCACGATCACGGGCCTGACACGCGGCACGACCGCCGGGCACCTTGCGCGCGCGGCGCTCGAAGGCATTGCCTTCCAGGTCGCCGATATCCTCGATGTCATGCGCCAGGACTCCGGCGTCCCGATCCATGAGTTGCGGGCCGACGGCGGGGCATGCGCCAATGATCTGCTGATGCAGTTCCAGTCGGACATCCTGCGCGCGCGAGTGGCGCGGCCCAAAGTGATCGAGACCACCGCCCTGGGCGCCGCGTACCTCGCCGGCCTCGCCGTCGGTTTCTGGAAAGACCGCGCGGAAGTCGGACGCGCCTGGCAAATCGACCGGGTGTTCGAACCGCGGATGAGCGCCGACGAGGCGGTGCACCGGCGCAACCGCTGGACCGAGGCGCTGCGGCGCGCCCTGGATTGGGAGGAGCACTCGATGAGAGATGTCAACACATGAGCCCTTATCTCGCGGAGTTTATCGGAACGGCCATTCTGGTCATCTTCGGCAACGGCGTCGTCGCCAACGTCCTCCTCACTCGCACCAAGGGAAGCGGCGGCGGCTGGATTGTGATCGCGACGGGCTGGGGGCTCGCGGTGTTCGTTGGCGTGTTCTGCTCGGCGCCGTTCAGCGGCGGGCATCTCAATCCCGCCGTCACGGTGGCGATGGCCGCGGCCGGAAAGCTGGCAGGCAGCCAGGTGGCCGGTTATCTCCTCGCTCAGATGCTGGGGGGCGTGTTGGGTGGGAATCTGGTGTTTCTGTTCTACCGCGAGCACTTCAAGGCTACGGACAACGCCGACCTGAAGCTGGCCTCCTTTTGCACCGCGCCGAATATCCGGCGACTGCCTCAGGCCTTCTTCTGCGAGACTCTCGGCACATTCCTGCTGGTCCTGCCGGTGTTTCTGATGACCGATCCGACGGTGAAGATTCCGTCGGCTGCCGGAGCCGTGGCCGAGATTCCCGTCGGCCTCGGCACCTTGGGCGCGCTTCCGGTTGCCTTGCTCGTGTTCGGCATCGGGTTGTCCCTGGGCGGCACGACCGGCTATGCCATCAATCCGGCGCGCGATCTCGGCCCGCGCATTGCCCACGCTCTGTTGCCGGTGCCGGGCAAGCGGGACAGCGACTGGAACTACGCGTGGGTGCCGGTCCTCGGGCCGATCGCCGGGGGCCTGCTCGCGGCAATGGTCAACGCCTGGTTGCGCTGACGTGAAAGTCAAGGTGTCGCGCAGTTCCCAGGCGTTCGCGGGTGCGCCCGGCACGCTAAGACTGTCGCCCAAGGCCAGAGGGCTGATCGAATAGATGGCGCACTTCTCTCCGGGCTTGCCTTTGCGTATCAAAAGGTGCGGCCGCTCCTCGCAAACTGCCTTGGGCAGAGCCCAAGTTCTTTGGCTATGAATGTCGCTTGCTCGCCCTGGGAGACTACCCTTTCCCAGACCTCGATCAGGCCACCGGCACCTGCGCGACGCGATCTATGGCGCCAACTTGACGCCATAGAACCGCTTGGGCGAGAACGGTGAATCCATGTCGAGGTAGAACCAGCTTGTGCCGGCCAACGTGTTTGTCGCCAACGGTGTCCAGGTGTTAAGGTCGGGGTTGCCGGGGTCGGTGGTGTACTTGATGAGGTAGGTCTGGCCAGCTTGGCCGGTGATGTTCAAGCCTGCATACATGTGGATGTCAACGCACGCGTCGAAAACTGCAAGAGCTGCAGGGGCGCTGGTCACGGAACCACAGGAATCGGACACGATCACCGAGTACAGTCCCGCATCGGCGTACTGGAGGTTTGCCAAGTTCAGCGTGGCTCCGGTCTGCCCAGCTAACGGTGTGTCGTCCCGCAACCACTGGTAGCTGAGCGGCTCGGTGCCCGTCGCGGTGACCGAGAAGGAGGCGCTGTAACCAAGGCAACCGCTTTGCCGCTGGGGTTGGGCAGTGATGCTAGGGGACGTACAAGGCAGTGGCCACCCATAGGCGGTCGGTCCGCCATAGGCGCCCAAGTCGGGATACTCAGTGCCCAGCGACGGAGGGAAGCAGACGTCCGCGAAGGCAGCGTCCGGCGTGCCGGCATCAATGCAGGGAGAATTCGACGCGAGGCGGAGATCGCCCGCAGCAGCAAACAGGGGATCCTGAAAGATGTTAAAATGGAGATCGCAGTCTGTTCCGTTCCTGTTCTTGATGATGACCGCTCCGTAGGACGGCTCATACCCGACGAAGTTTGTCATGTTCGCGTGAAAGCAATTGTAGTTTACCTCGCGAGACAGTGCACCAACAGTCTTCACGGCGGTCGTTGTCCCGACGAATATGTTGTCCAGGATTCGGGCGTCCCAAGGTGCTTGGGAATCAACACCAACGCTGCAGTCAGAGATGGTGTTATTGACGAAGAGTGGACTCCCGCCCCCTGCGTAGCTACCCACCGACATGAGAAATGCCGAACCGCTGAGACCTTTGAAGAGATTGCCAGCAATCCTTGGATAGGCATAGCCATAGCCGGGGTACAGCTGAGGATGCTTCTCGCCAGAGATGGCTATTCTGCATCCCTCCACTGCGGCAGTGAACACGCAGTTGTTGACAGTTACGTTGAGTGTTGCGTCCGCTTCGAACACAGATAGACCATACATCCGAGAACTACCCAGGGACTCACCGAAAATGGATCGAGTGATGCAATTGCTGAAGCTGCAGTTCATGATCTCGATGTTCATGGTGTCGCTGCCACCACGCTCAGGATAGATGCGCAGCCACAGTGCTGTGTCCGCGTTCCTGAAATCACAATACTTGAATCGGTTGGTTGCAGCCGTGTTGATGCAATAGATCTTGCTCCAGTATTGTGAGGCAATCGGCGCCTGGAAAGTGATCCGCTGGGTCGGTGTGCCCACCGCTTGAATCACACCATTGACAGTGAGTGACATGTTCTCGGCAATCCACACCTCAACGCCGGGCTGGATTGTCAGCGTCTGGCCAGCGGGCACGGTACAATCGCAGGTGACTATGTACGGGTTTCCGGAAGGCTTCCAAGTACCGGAAATATTGCCGCAGAGAATGGTCTGTGCGTGGGCCACTGAAGCTGCGGCAAGCAGCACGACAAGAAGGCTCGTGCGGAAGAGACAGAGCGACGATCTGGCGCGGACACGTCCTGCATTCATGGCATTTGTTTCCTTTCGAGTTCGTTTCGCCGTGACTTGGCGTCGGCAGGCCTGGCCTGCTTCTCGTTGTCGACACCACACGGTCTGTGAACGAGGATGGTAACGGAGCAGCCGGGGTTGTCTATCGAGTGAAATACGTCTTTTGCGGCCTAAACGGGCGAGTCCGAGCCTTAGGGTCTGTGCAAAAATTAATTCCGGTTTTGGCGGGAGCGCCACCGGGCC
>DAOOQY010000166.1:0-7887 GCA_035389025.1 Verrucomicrobiota bacterium | reverse complement strand
CTCCACTCCTCCATCGCCTCCGCCCTTGCCCCGAACACAGGTACGCCAACACCAAGATATGTCAACAATTACGAACCTGTCACTTTATATATGTTTATGTGGCCTTGCCACCACGCCGACATGCCTGACCCCGAGATCACCTCGTCATTCTTCACTCCGCACGGCGAGGCGGCTGCCTTCATCTGCGGTAAGCCCGCTGTATCGAGGCGCGTATTGGACAAGCTTCTGCCGGAGCTTCGCGGTCGCGCATTCACCGTGACCGGACTCGAAGGCGCGAACGTCGTGCAGCGCATCCGCCATGAGATCGCGGAGCACGCGCGCGGCCGATGAAGCCGGACATGGTCGAGGATGCGCGACAGGATGACGCCGGTAAGGCTCCCGAAGACCGCAATGTGCTCGAAGGTGCAGTGGCACAGCGCTTGCGCGATGGCAAGCTCCAGCGCGGTGGCCAGTCATTCGACGTGACTCCGCCATCGGAGAGGGGAAAAGAAGGGTCCCAGGCCTACCCGTTGAATCCAGATAATCTTCGCCTACCGATCGACAAGGTTCTGAATGGGTACGACCGTGAGGTGGCCGACGCATTTCACGCTTGGGCGCTGGAAACGAAACTCGCACTCAATGCCACAGTGCTGGACTGGATCGAAGGCCGGGCTATGCCAACCGGGCCTGAGTCCATCGCCGGGGCGGAGGGCACGGCGGATTGGTCGGGGCTTCCCGCGCCGGAGTCACGAAGCCAGTCAGCGTGGTTTGGACGTAAACGGGGCGGAGTTCGCCGGCTGACGCTGTGGTGAGCAGCGCTGCGCCTCAAGCCGTGTTAAGGCGGCCCGACCGTTACTCCTGCTGTGGGTCGGTGAATCGGCGGATCAAGGCCCAGGGATGAGAGTGATTTGGCGACTGGAAATCGGGCAAAGATGCTTTGGCGCCTTTGCGTTTGGCCTGCTGTTTGAACAAGAAGATCGCCAGCGAGCGGAAAGGGGACAAGTCGGGCTGCCTTGTTGTCACGGACCGTGGACCGGTCTTCATCCTGCGTGCGATGCCGGCGATGGTGTTGGCCATTTTCAATACTGCAGTGATCAGGGGCGATTTGGAGCATCGCATTCGCCATCGCGTTCGCCTCATGATTCGCATTGAAATGCCTGTGCGGTCCCGGCACCCTGGCACGAGTATTCCACAAGGCCCCGCGCGGATCGAGACACCGGGGTTGTGGAAAGACCGCGTCTCGAGACAAAGCTCGTCCGGCTTGGGTGCGAGGCGCACCGCAAAGGCCCTGACTCAATGAGAATGAAGGAGAATCGTTGGCTGCTCGCAGAGGCGCTCCTCGTCGGGCTTCTGTGGGCGGGTCATCCGCACCTCCGGGCTGCGGCGTCAACGGCCGGGGCTGCCTCTGCCGACATCGAGTTTCTGCGGGGGCTGACCCGCGACGTGGTGGCGGCTTCGCGGGTCAAGCCAGGGGAGCGGGTCGGCGGTGCGCCAACGAATTCCTGCGGCGTGACGCTGATCATGCCGGGCGGGCGGGGCAGTTATCCGGCATTCTGGATTCGCGATTTTGCGATGTCTCTCGAATCGGGCTTCATCACGGCGGAGGAGATGCTGAACCATCTTCGGCTCACCGCGCGCTCCCAGAACGGGCCGACGGCGCGGCGACTCGAACACGGGCTGGTGATTCCACCGTTTGCCATTCCCGATCACGTCAACTTCGACGGCGGCGCGGTCTTCTACCCGGGCACCTACGCGTCGGGAGAGGATCAGGGGAGGGGGAGCTATGGGGTCCTTCCGCCCGTGGATGACCATTACGAATTCGCGCACATGGCCTGGTGCCTGTTTCGGGCAACGGGCAAGCCCGACTTCCTCGATGAAGTCCTCAACGGGATGCGCCTGATCGACCGGGTCGAGGCGGCCTTTGCGGCGCCGCGCACGGATTCCGAGACAGGGTTGGTGACCACCGATGCGGCGCAGCGCGCGGTCGGTTTTGGCTTCTGCGACGCGGTTCATTTCACGGGCAAGATGCTGTTCCCTTCGCTGCTCCGCTGCCGGGCGGCGGGTCAGTTGGCGGAGTTGTCCGAGGCGCTGGGGCGGGCGGATCGGGCCAGGGGATACCGCGACATTCAGGAGCGGATCTCGGCGAGCCTGGCGCCTGCGTTCAGCGATGCGCCACGGATTGAGGGCTGGCTGATGGCGGCGACCGAAGTGGGACGGCAGCCGGATGTCTGGGGAACGCTCTACGCGCTGCACCTGGGCGCTCTGCCGGAAGCCGCCGCCGAGCGCGCCCTGGCGACGGTGGCCGACGCCGTGCGACGCCGGACGATTGTCTTCGAAGGCGCCGTTCGGCATGTGCCGACGGATTTTGACGCGTCGCCCACCTCGGCATGGGAACGAACAGATGTCCGCCTCAACACATACCAGAACGGCGCGTATTGGCACACGCCTTCCGGCTGGCTGGTTGCGGCCTTGCGGAAACGAGACCCGCAACTCGCGGCCCAAGTGCTCGCCGAGTATGTCGATCATGCTCGCCGGGGCGATTTCCGCCGAGGATCGGGCCAGGGGGCGCCGTGGGAATGCATCCACCCCGGCGGCTACGCTCAAAACGGCGTCTACATGACTTCGGTGGCGCTGCCGTGGAGCGTGCTGTTTTCCGGCGGTCTCGGGCCGGCGAACCGGACGGGCCAATCGAGCCCCGTTCGTCGCCAGGCAGTCGAGGTGGAGTTTGCGGCGCATGCGGCGGGAATCGGCTTGGCGGCGGCGGTCAACAGGTTGGTCGCAACCATCGAGTTCGAGCCGCAGGAAGCGCGGGTTGTGCGGCTGGTCATACGCCGTCCGCATTCGGGCGAACCGTGCCTGGATGAACTCGAGGTGTGCGGGCCGGACTCCGCCACCAACCTGGCCCTGGCCGGACGCGGCGCCGTGGCGCGGGCATCGTCGCTGCTCCCCGGCTACGCGATTCACGCCGTGGCGCATTTGAACGATGGTCTGTACGGCAACGACCACAGTTGGATCGCGGCCACGGCAGGCGAGGAGTGGGCCGAAATCGAGTTGCCCGAGCCGGCCCGCATCGCGCGCGTGCTCATCTCGCGCGACCGCGACGGAAGGTTCACGGACAGGCAGATTCTCGAAGCCGAGGTGCGGCTTTCGCTGGACGGACGAACCTGGCAGACGGTCGGCACGTTGCGGCGTTCGGCGAATGAGGTGCGTCCGCCGATGCCGACACTGACCCTGCCGCTGCGGGATTTACGGGAGCCGACCTGGGCGGGTGCGGTCGACTACGCGTTCTTGCGAGAGCGGGACACGTGGAGCCGGATGGATGCAACGGACTACCTCTCGCCGCTGGTCAACGATCGTCCGGCCTCGCCGGGCGGCCCGCTCTATTGGGGGCGGCTGGCGCGGCTCGATCCGCTCGAACGCACGCTGACGCAGTACTCGGACATGATCGAGCGGCTGGAGCTGATGGGGCTCGATGTTGGCGCGGAGCGGGTCGAACTGGCGGCGCTGCGCAAAGAGGCAGGGAATCGGGCGGTCGCGGGTTCGGAGAATCTGTTCCTGCGCGCGCGGCATGCCAAGCGCCGGCTTTTCTTCCGTGATCCGCGGCTTGGCGCGCTCGAGCGCGTGCTGTTCGCAAAACACCATCCACTCCAACCATCGCACAACTACAGCGAGCATTTGGATTCCCTCTTTGCGTCCGGGGGGGCCATCTGTGTGCTGCATGTCCCGCGCGACGCCGAGGGGCGCCTGGACCCGGCGGGGGCGGAGGTGGAGACGCTTTTCGACGGCAGCGGGGGGATTGTGCGCCACCCGGCAGCCGATTACGACGCGCGGACCGTCTACTTTGCGTATCGTCCGGACAAGCCGGAGGTCGAGGGGTGGCAACCGTATTGGCATTTGTATTCGGTTCGAGCCGACGGCAGCGGGCTGCGCCGGTTGACCGAGGGTCCGTTCCACGACTTTGACCCGGTTCCGCTTCCCGACGGCGCGCTGGGGTTCATGTCCACCCGTTGCCAGGGGCGGTATCTCTGTTGGGAGCCGCAGGCGTACGTGTTGTATAGAATGGCGCCGGACGGCACGAATCTGCGTCGGCTTTCCTACGCGAACATCAGCGAGTGGGATCCGGTCGTGATGCGCGACGGGCGCATTCTCTGGACCCGGTCGGAGTATTTGGACAAGGGTGCGGACTTTGGGCACACCCTTTGGGCGATTCGGCCCGACGGGACCCATCCCGAGCTGGTTTTTGGGAACAACACGCCCTATTGCTACGGGCATGCGCGCGAGGTGCCCGGCAGCCAGGAACTGGTCTGCACGCTCATCTCCCACGGCGATCATCAGGGGCCGATTGCGCTGATCAACCCGGCCCGGGGCGTGTTTGACACAGCCGCCCTGACGAGCATCACGCCCGACACCCGGCCCCAGTACCAGATGGACCGGTCCCACCACGAGACCTTCCGGGATCCCGAAGCGATCTCGCGCGACCACTTTCTGGTCGCCCACAATCCAGGGCGCCAATCGCATTGGGGCCTCTACGTCATCGACCGCTTCGGCAACCGGGAACTGCTCTACCTCGATCCGGCGATCAGCAGCAAGCGCCCTTCCCTGCTGCGCGCGCAGCCGCGTCCGCCGCTGTTGTTTGAAACGCACGATCCGGACCTTGCGCGGGAGGGGCTTGGCCAGTTTGTGGTCCAGGACGTGTACGAGGGGCTTGGTCCAACGGTCGCTCGAGGCCAGGCGAAGTACCTCCAGGTTTCCCAGGAAGTGCCCTCCCCTTTGGAACGGCTGGCCGACGGCCAGTACCGCAACGCGCATCCGGGTTACCCGGACTATTACGCAACCCCGATTCACCTGGTGACCGGCCCGCGCCAGGATTACTCGACGCGGACCGCCAACGCGCTGGAGCCGCACGCCTTTCGGGCGGGCGGCGCGGCCCGGGCCGGCGACGGAACGGCGACGATCACCGAACACGGCGGCTGGCCCAGTTACGTTGCCAAGGCCGTGCTTGGCACGGTGCGCGTCGCCGAGGACGGCTCGGCCAACTTCACGGCGCCGGCGGGCAAGGTGCTCTATTTCCACCTCCTGGACGAGGACTTCAACGAGCTGCAGCGCATGCGCAGCGTCGTGCAACTGCAGCCGGGCGAACAGCGCAGTTGCATCGGCTGCCACGAGGACCGGCGAGCCGCGCCGCTGCGCCCGAGCCGGCGCCCGCTCGCCGCCGCGCCGCAGACGCTCACTCCGCCGCCTTGGGGCGGGGTGGCATTCGATTACGAACGCATGGTCCAGCCGGTGCTCGATGCGCACTGCGTCCGATGCCACGACACCCAATCCGAGGCGCCGCTCGATCTGCGGGGCACGCGGGATGGGGAACGCGTGCCGGCGTCGTATCGGTCGCTGATCGGAGGCGGGTGGGTGCACTACTTTGACTGGCACTACGGAGCCCGCCATTTCAAGGCCGAACCGCTCACGTTCGGCACGCGTCGGAGCCGCCTTTTTACGGCGCTGGCCGGAGAGCAGCACAAGACCGTTGCGCTCGAACCGGCGGATATGCGGGCGCTCAAGGCCTGGATCGATCTCAACTGCCCTCTGTGGCCGGACTACCGCCATCGCAGCGAGCGTCCGCTGTAGGATTCGCGGACGATTAGACCTGGCCGTCGACAGATCGAATCCGTGTGTTGCCCCGAATGGGACGCGATGTCGTCGGTGCTGGGTGGTTTTGGCTCGGGCTGATCGAACAGAGCCCGCCGAACGATGAAGTGTGCGATGAAGGTCCTGCAACCACATCGACAAGCATCAGCAACGTCCAAACTCCGGGGCCCCGCGCCCCCGCGCGGCGCACGCTCGATTCCCACCGACGACCTCCAGACACACGGTCCTGTTCTGTGCCGCAAAACGCCCAGTTGTCGGGGCGGAGGCGCTTTGCTAAGGTGACACACCCTTATGGCAATTGCTGATTTGGAACCGAAAGTCGGGGGCGTCACCCCGTCCGCGCCGGAGGCGGTGGTGGTGGTGCGCGGTCTGACGAAGGTTTTCAAGGATTTCTGGGGCCGGCCCAAGGCGCGCGCGGTCGATGCCGTGGACTTCGAAGTCCGACGGGGCGAGGTGTTCGGTTTGCTGGGTCCCAACGGATCGGGCAAGTCGACGACCGTGAAGCTGCTGCTGGGGCTTCTGCATCCCACACGGGGCCACATCGAGGTGTTTGGTCATTCCCCGCGCCACGTGAAAACGAAGGCGCGGATCGGTTACTTGCCTGAGGAATCGTATCTGTACCGTTATCTCGACTCGGCGGAGACGCTCGATTTCTTCGGCAATCTCTTCGAGCTGACGTCGAAGGAGAGGCGGAACCGAAGCGAGCAACTGCTCGAGATGGTCGGGCTGAGCCAGGTGCGTCGGCGGACGGTGGGCGAGTTTTCCAAGGGCATGCAACGTCGCATCGGCCTTGCCCAGGCGCTGATCAACGACCCCGACATGATCATCCTCGACGAGCCCACGTCGGGACTCGATCCGATCGGCTGCCGCGAGGTGAAGGACCTGATCCTTGCGTTGGCGCAACGCGGGAAGACGGTGATTCTGAGCAGCCATTTGCTGGCGGACGTCGAGGACGTGTGCGATCGCGTCGTGGTGTACTACGGGGGGAGAATCCAGGCCATGGGCACGCTCAAGGAGCTCCTGGCCACGCCGGACGCTGTGCGCATCACATCCCCACTGCTGCCGCGCGAGACCCTCGAACGGGTCCTGGAGATCATCCGACGCGATGTCGGGGCCAACCGGGTTCAGATCGACACGCCGACCCAGAATCTGGAGAGTTACTTCCTCAAGGTTGTCGAGCAGGCCAAACAGCGGGAGACGACGTCGGGCGCAACCTCGGGCGCCCGTGTGGCGGCGTATCTGCGGGGCGAAGCCGACCAGCCTTCGAGCGTCGAGCGCCGGCTCGAACGTCTCAGCCTGCCTCAAGCGCCCGCGCCCGCCCCTGAAGTCAAGAGTCCCGCGGCGCCGTCCGTGGACGAGACCAAGCTGGCGGCCTTGGCGCATGGGGGGGAGAAGAGCCCGCCGCCGGTCAAGGTTCAGACGCCGCCGCCGGCCGACCTCGATCGGGCGGACGAGAAGCTCTCGAGCCTGCTGGGGGACAAGCCATGAGGCCCATCCTGGCTGTGGCGCGGCTGACGTTTCGGGCGGCCTTTCGTTTCCGCCTGGTGCCCGTGCTGTCGGTGCTTCTGGTGGCTTCGGTTTTTCTGCTGCCGGCCTTCATCAAGCACACGGGAAAGGCGCAGGAGTTTGTGCAGATCGTGCTTACGTACACGCTGGGGCTGACGACGGCGGTGCTCGGCCTGACCACGCTCTGGCTCGCGTGCGGCACCCTGGCGGGGGACATCGAGGAGTGCCAAATGCAGGTGGTCGCGGTGAAACCGATTGCGCGCTGGCAGATTTGGGTGGGCAAGTGGCTTGGCATCATGATGCTCGACGGGCTGATGCTCGCGGTGTGCGCCGGGGCGATATACGCCCAATTGCAGTGGCGGGCCCGGGGTCTCTCGCAGGAGCAGCTCGAGGTCCTCAACAACGAAGTCCTGGTCGCCCGCGGTTCGTTCAAGGAGACTCTGCCCGACCTCGATCCCGTCGTTGAAGAGGAGTACCAGAAGCGGCTCGAGAAGCCGGCCTTCGCGGAAATGCCGCGCTCCGAAGCCCGCCGCATCATTCGCGAGCAGCTCAAGGCCGGGCTGCAGGTCGTCCCGCCCGCATACACGCGGGTCTGGCGCATCAACCTCGGCTCGGTGAAGAGCGCGCTGGCCGGACGTCCGCTGTATCTAAGGGTCAAGTTCTTCGTGTCCGAGAAAAGCCCGTCCGGCACGTACTGGGGCCTCTGGGAAGTCGGCCCGCCCGAATCGCCGCGGCGTGTTCAGGATGTGAAGAATCATG
>DAOOQY010000165.1:0-7901 GCA_035389025.1 Verrucomicrobiota bacterium | reverse complement strand
CTGGCTCCAGCCGGGGCAGTTGAACATGCCGATGTTGACCCCGGTCCGACCGCCCTCGCGAATGGCGTGCTCGACCAGCGACCACCATTCGGGCGACAGGACCTTGCTGGCGCCCGGAGGCACGTCTTCGAGGAAGATGTTGCCGATGAACGCCTCGCCGATGCCGACGCGCGCCATGGCTTCGAGGTCGCGCGTAATGCCCTCCCTCGAGATGTTGTCGCTGATCCAGTACCAATAGCACCACGGTTTGGTGGCCTCGGGGGGACGGGCGAACCCTGCATCGAGCGACTGGGCGCGACCCGGCAATCGGGTGCTGACAACGAGCGACAGGGTGATCAGGACTGCGAGTGTTTTCATGGGCCGGGTCTGGCGATTGACGGCAAAACTGTGCGCCTGGCCCATCGGGCCAACAAGCCCAAAGTCGCCGTGTTCGACCGGTGTGACGGCCGATTGGCCATGCGGGTGGCGATGTCAGTTGGTGGTCGTCGAGGGCTTCAGCCGATCCAGACATCCAGGTCTCCCGCGGCTCGACGATATCCGTGATAGCCGACCGCGTGCCCGCCAATGAGGAGGTATTCAACCCCTGCGCGTTCAGACACTGTAACAACTCTCTGAAGTCGTTGGCTGACGACCCCGGGTCCACGGTTCAGTTCGCGCAACGTTACCACGTGACGCAGCCGTTCCAGCGGCGAGCGGCTGTGCCAATTCGCGCGGTCTTCCCGGTTCGCCTTCTCGAATGCGAGCGCCTGCATGCCGCAACCGCGGGTCGTGCAGAATCCGGCTTGCCAGTCCCGGTGGGGGCTGGCATGCTCGGTCATGGCAACCTCACTGCATCTTTCTGAAGTGGACAGGCGGCTCTATCAGCCGGCGGATCAGTTCTTTCCTGCGCAGGGCCGCGTCGCGCTCACCTACGACGATGTTTCGTTGGCAACGCTGTATTCCGAGATTCTGCCTCGCGACACGCAGCTTCACACGGCACTGGCTGAAGGGCTCGCTCTTGGTATTCCGATCATTTCGGCGGACATGGACACCGTGACGGAGGCGCGGATGGCGATCGCCATGGCGTTGAGCGGCGGATTGGGCCTCATTCACTGCAACATGCCCGAACGCCAGCAATTGTCCGAAGTCAGCCGCGTCAAGAACCATGTTCATGGCCTGATCCAGGAACCGATCAAGGTGGCGCCCGACCAGGCGATCGGGGACGTGCTGGCGATGATCGAGGAGCGCAAGTTCAACTTCAGCACATTCCCGGTCGAGGGGCCGGACGGCCGGCTCGTGGGCCTGTTGTCGGGCCATGTTGTCAAACACCGGCACGCGAAGCGAAAGGTGGCCGAGGTGATGACACCGCGGGGGCAGGTGCAGACCATCAACGTGAAGGGTCTTGGCGCCGATCCCATCAGCCGGGCGGATCGTTTCTTCACCGATCATCCCGGCATTCACAAGCTGCTGGTGGTCGACGACGAAGATCGCTTGCGCGGTCTGTTCACGATGAGCGATATCGAGCGAATCACCCAGGAACGGAGCGCCCAATTCAAACCGGCGCGCGATGCCCGGTTCCGGCTCCTGTGCGGGGCGTCCGTGTCCGCCGTGCGCAACGCGGCGGGGGCGCTGGATCGGGACCGGATTGTGTCTCATGTGGGGGGCCTGGTGGAGCGGGGTTTGGACGTCGTGGCGGTGTCCACCGCGCACGGTCACAGCAAGGGCGTTGGCGAGACCGTGCGCCTCATTCGTGACGCATTCCCGCAGCTTCCGATCATTGCGGGCAACGTGACGACCGCGGGCGGTGTCGAGTTCTTGGCCGATGCCGGCGCCAATGCCGTCAAGGTGGGCCAAGGCCCCGGATCGATCTGCACGACCCGCCTGGTGGCCGGCGTTGGCATTCCACAACTGACGGCCCTCTACGCCGCGTCCCGCGCGGCGGAGAAGCGCGGCATGGCGATCATCGCCGACGGCGGCATCGCGAAGTCGGGCGATTTGGTCAAGGCGCTCACGCTCGCCCACGCGGTGATCTGCGGCAGCCTGTTGGCCGGGTGTCCGGAATCACCCGGCCAGGTCATGGAGATCGAGGGCAAGCTTTACAAGCAGTACCGGGGCATGGGGAGTTTGGCCGCCATGAAAGCCGGATCGGCCGCTCGGTACGGTCATGCGCCGGACACCACCCGGAAGATCGCCGCCGAAGGCGTCGAAGCCTTGAAGGAGGCGTCCGAGTCAGTCGACAACGTCCTCATGCAACTGGTTGGTGGAATCCAATCCGGCATGGGCTATCTGGGGGCGGCGGACTTGGGCCAGTTGCGCGCGCGGGCTCATTACGTGCGGGTCAGCCCCGCGGGACAGAAGGAAGCCGGCACGCACGATGTGGTCGCGATCAAGACAAACGCTTAGCCCGGATATTTCACAAGGCTTCGCGGGGTCTTCGTATCCGGGCTGTGGCAATACCGCGCCCGGAAAGGGGACCGGGAGCACGCTGTCGGTCCTGAGAGTGGTCTGCGATGGGAACAGTGTGTTGCAGTTCTCTATCTCTCGAACCGGGCGCGGTTTTGCTTTTCTAACCCGCACACCAGTCCTCTTCCGAAGGCCGAGTGCCCTGTGCACCATTGGGGTGTGAAATATGCGGGTTAGCGCGCTCGCCACGGATGTTCGTAAGGACCCATTCGCGAGAGCGGGATGGGCTCGAACAGGACAGCGCGCAAGGCCGGCGACCGGGCGGCCGCGCTGGCGCTCGAAACCGCCTCGAGATCGAGCGGTTGGTCGCCGCTGGCATTGAGCACCGTCTGTTGTGTGTTGCCGTCGCGCAGGAACACCTGGCCACAGCGCACGAACAGGTTCCGCGTGATGACATTGACATCGGGGGCGGACTCGATCTGCGCGAGTTCCGGATAACGGGCCAGAGAAGCGGGGTCGGCGGCCTGGGGAAGGAACTTGGCAATCGCATCGAGCCAGCGCTTCTCGCCCCAGCGCGAGAAGCTGATCCCGGCGAAACAGTCGATGAACACGTTGCCGTCCACCCAGTTGTCTTTGCCACCGTGGATTTGCACGCCGCCGAAAGCGACGGCGCCGCATCGTTCAAATACGTTGCCCTGCACAACGGTTCCCGAAATCATGTCATCGAGGCGCACGCCGGCAGCGCCATTGTGTGTCCCGCCGCGGATGTCGCTCCATCGGTTCCAGCGGATCACCACGCCGCGGTACAACGGGTTGCCGAACATGTCGATGCCCCCCTGGTCGTCCGACTCCTGGACCACGTCGCGGATCAGGTTCAACTCGACCAGATGATCGTTGCCCTCGATCCGCATGGCCGATGAGGGCATGCGCTCGAAGAGATTGTGGGCGACCCGCTGTCCGCAGCCGTCCAGGTGGACCGCTGGTGTGTACGTCCGCTTGAGACGCGAGATGTCCGACACCGTGCAGTTCTCGACATAGTGCCCTCCGACCGCGAGCGTCTGGCGATCGCCTCCGGCGACCCGCGCCCCGCCACATCCGAGCGTCTCGATGCGGCATCCGAACAGACCGTGGCGCTGACCTCCCTCGATGACAACCCCGTCGCCGCCCAGCCGCCGAATCGTGCAACCCGCCACCAGACAGTTGGTTCCGCCGCGCATCTGAATCCCGTCGGCGCGGCCTTCCTGGACCGTCAGCCCGCCCAGAATCACGTGACTTGTGTTGTCGAGAGTGATGACAGGCTGATCGAGAACGCTCAGCACGGCTTCGGCCTTGGCTACATCGACGTCTTCAGGCGGCAGCCAGAACGCCTTGGCGCGCTGGCGATCGAGGTACCATTCGCCGGGCTGGTCGAGTTCGCTCAGCACGTTCAACGCGTAGTAACGCTGCCCCGACCGATACCCGTACTGTGAATAGGGCCGCGCCAGGGTGAAACTGCGCTCGGACGGAGCGATACGCTCGACCTTCTGGAACTCCTCGTACCAGTCCCAGAACCAGTACCCGTAGAGGCGCACGTCCGGTTCGTCCGCCCAAGCGCCCGGACGCTCCTCGATGTATCGGAACCGGCCGTCGCGGCAGCCCGCGATCGTGTCCCAGACCTTGAAGGTGTCCTGGCCGAGAAGTTCCCCAGTCTTGACGAATCCTTCGTTCGGCCATCGCGCCAGTGTCTGCGGCACGCCGTCCACGAACAGTTCCGGACGGCGCCGCAGGTCTGTCGGATCGCCGTAATCCGTCACGCCCAACGCCCCGAGATCGGCTGCCAGCACACGGTCGCGGGCCGGCGCGGCCAACCGCTCGCGCACCTGCGGGTCCTCGATCGGTGTCCAATTCGCAACGCGAACCCCGCCGCTGAAGACCGGCGTTTCGCCTTCTCCGGCCCGGTAGACAACCGGCGCATCGGGTCCGCCGGAATCCTCCGCGCTCAGCGCGAACGTCTCCGACACGGCATACATCCCGCCATGCACGACGACCGTGACGCCTCCCGATGGCAGCCCTCCGCCTCGCGCCTGCTTGAGGGCGCGCACGGCGTCGCGGGCTCGATGCAGAGTCAGAAAGGGGTTCCCCTCGGTCCCGTCGTTGCTGTCATTGCCGTTCGGCGCGATGTGGAAAAGCGCTGTCGCTCGAGACGCGTCCGGCAGCCGCACGCGGTCGGACTCGGCCTCGTCTGCAGAATCGCCTTCGGCTTGGCGGCTCCGGTTCGCCTCGGTCAGGCGGCGCAAAGCCGCGTTCCGATAGAGGGTCGGCACCGTGGCATCCGCCGACAAACGCTTCCGGAGACTCTCGATGCCGTGCGCCGACTCGCCGGCAACAGCCAGTTCAGCCAGGCCGCACCAGGCCAGGCCGCGAACGAATCGAGGGGCAGAAGCGTCGCCGACGATCGCATCGAATCCGTCGCGCGCCTTTTGGGTCTGGCCGTCGGCGAGGGCCTTCGCCGCCGCTTCGAGCGTCGGGGAAGCAGGCCCGGGGAGGGTGGACATTTTCTCGAGGAACGCATGGGCGCTGGCGGTCGAGGGGGTGATGACGACCGTGACTTTGCCGTCGCGCACGGCCTCCTTGAGCCGCAAGCCGATGCGCGTGGCCGTGCGGCCGGCGACCAAGTCCTCGTGGATGGCCTCGGTGCGGACTTCGACAGGGATGTTGTCCGGCACGCTGATCTCGACTCGGACAGCCTCGGCGCCGTCGGTGATCAGCAGCACTCGAGGGGAGAGTTGTTCGCATCGGCCGAAGGTCAGTAGGGCCGTTTCGAACGTCTCGGCCTGGGCAAAAGCGAACTCATCGACCACGGTCAGGCATCCGGAGCCGGTCCGGCTGTAGATGCAGGTGCGGGTGAGCTTGCTGAGCGAGGGCACGTCGTAGGCCGGAGCGAGGTCGAATGCGACTTTGTCGGTCCCTTCATCCGGTTGTTCGAGCGCCAGCAGCCGGGCGGCGGCCTGGCGTCCGGGCGACTGCATCTTGCCGGCGATCAGCGGCACGGGGTGGCCAAACGAGTTCAGGGCCCGGCTCTCGTAGCGTCGCGCGCTGAATGTGCGCTGCGTGTAGACTTCGGACCCGATGTCGGGCAGCACGGCCACGCCTCCCACGACAGCGATGAATGTCCCGACGTCATTGTGGTTGTGGTGCTCGGCGTTGTGGCCCCCCTTGATCGCCACCGCCAGGCGAGTTCCCGCGCTCGATCCAGGCCGGCAGATCAGCACGCCCGCGTCTGGAAACCATGTCCGCGGCGCGCTGGCCGTCGGGATCGGCTCGCTGAGCGGGATCGGCGGGGCAGGGGAGGGGAACAGGTCCATCAGGGCGGCCTGGAACGATCCGCGTGTCGGTGGTGCGGAGGCCGCGGGCTCGTCGGTCAGTTTGAAGCGCCGGTGCAGCAAGCCGACCAGGCGCGATCCGGGGCGGGCGTCGACGTCGCAGTCGGCAAACGCGGGGCAGACGCCGCCGGCGATCTCGATTTGGAGTCCATAGAGCGCGGGCTTGATCGCCTCCGGGCGGGCCAGCAGGTCGATGCTGCCGCCGGTGGCGCGCCGGACCGCCTCCGCGAGGGCGGCGTAGTTGCCGAAGCCATAGTTCCAGTATCCGACGCCCTCGCTGCAGTAGCCGTCGGGGGTGAATCCCTTGAGGAAATTGGCCGAGTATTTCTCGGCTGCGAGGACGAACCATGCGCGTTCCTTGGGGTCATCGAGCGAGGCCAGCGCGGCGCCGGTCACACCGGCCAGGCAGACGGCATTCCAATTGTGCACGTGCAGCAGCCAGTACTGATCCTGTTCGCCCGCCGTCATGCGGCGGTAGGGGGCAAACACGCGGCGTTCGAGTTCCTGCCGCAGGGTGGATCGCAGGGATGGCGAGAGCTTGGCGGCCAGGACCCGATCGATCGTTGCCAGTTCCCAGGCGAACATGGCGACTGCGAGGTCGATGGTCACCTGGCGTCCATGGAAATTATCGAGCCGTCCGTCGTGCGCCGGCATCACCCATGTGCGTTCCCGGGCGATGGACTGGAGGGTGGCTTCGAGCGGTTCGAGGAAGCGCCCCCGGTTTTCGATGCACTCGGCCAGGGCCAATGAACTCGCCCGGGCGCGCCGGGCGAACAACACCGTTTCGCAGCGCCGTCGGTTCCCGGTCTTCGAGTAATCCAGAAACAACTCGTCCGAAAGATCAGGGAGCGGAGTGCGCATCTCCTCCTCCGCGTGCCGGACGTGCTGCTGCATTTCAGGCCGGCTCGCGATCCTGTCCCACGCTTCCCGATTGGTAGATGCCGGGCCGAAGGCGGCAGGCTCGGACGGCAACAGTGCGGCGACTCTGGCCAGCGCGGCGGGGTCGGGTTGGAACAGATCGGCGGCCTGGGGTCTGCTCAGACCCGCGCAGGCGACAAGGAACGCGGCAACCGATGACGTGGCTGATCGAGACGAGCGCATATAAATGGTCTGTGACTTGAATGCGAGAATCTTCGCCACGACTAACACCCTTTTGCCGGGGCCGCAACGCTGTTGTCCGCTCGGAGTCAATTGAGCTTGACGGGACAGGGCCCGAGGCCTAGCCATTGATTATCCAACAGCACTGAACCTCTGAACGACTGTGCAGATCATGAACCGCTCATTCTTCCACCAGACAATCGGACTGGCGCTCGGACTGGCGCTCGGCGGCTTCGGCCATGCGGGAACCCTCACCGACAGCTTTGACATCGCCCACGACTATCTTGCCGCCGGCGTGGCGGGCACGGTCTGGGATGGCATCTATCTGGGCGCCGGCGAGTTCGCGAACATCGCCATCGGCGGCGGCCTTGGCCAGACACTTCAGTGCGACGCGCAGACGACCAATCCCGGACGCCTGACTTTGCAGACGACCCAGACGGACTGGGAATTCGATACTGACGACGGGTTCTTCCTGTACAAGGTGGTCCCGGGCGATTTTCAGGCGGTGGTGCGCATTGCGATCCCGTACGACAACGTGGCGTACAACACGGCCGGGTTGATGGCGCGCGCCTTCACAGGCGCGGGTGACCCGTTCAACGGGGCCGAGAACCACGTGACCTGGACGCGCTTCGACGAGTACGGATTCGCCAACTACGGACGCAGCACGTTGGACAACGGCACGACCCAGGTGAATCCGGGTGATGCGGAGGGGGCGGACTTGTATTGGCTGATGCTCGAACGCATCGGCGACACGTTTTTCTGCTACCAAAAGGCCGCCGAGGGCGATGATTGGATCATGGTGTCGAACTGCGTTTTTGATCGGCCGGATTTCTACGGTCTGCCGGTGCAGGTGGGCATCATGCAGGCGACCTTCAGCGCCAACTCTCCCATCGTGCAATTCGAGACATTCAGCCTCACTAACGACACCCTCGGGGCCGCCTCGCCGTCCGCCGCAACCGGCCTCGCCGCGGCCGACGCCGGCAGCGGCTCGTTGAGTCTCGCGTGGACGCCCGGCACCGGCACGGACGGCAGCGTGGTGATCATGCGGCCGGGCGCCCC
>DAOOQY010000164.1:0-7906 GCA_035389025.1 Verrucomicrobiota bacterium | reverse complement strand
TGACCGAGGCGCTGACCCCTGTGGACCGGTAGGTAGCGCGTAGAGAATAGGTGAAGGCTGTCAGGGCCGCTTTGGTGGCTGCATAAGGTTCCTGGAATGCAGGGCCGGACTTGCCGGCGAGAGACGACATGTTGACGATGTGGCCCGAGCGGCGGCGGAGCATGTCCGGCAGGACGAGGTGAGCGAGCATCATCGACGCGGTGAGATTGACCTCGATCACATCCTTGATCTGTGCAGGTGTCAGTTCGTGATAGGGGCACGAGTACTCGACACCGGCGTTGTTGACGAGCAGGTCGATATCGCCGAACTCCCGCCGCGCGGCAGCTACGACATCCCGGCGTTGCGACGCATCCCGAAGATCGGCGTGGATGGATTTCGCGCACACGCCTCGGGCCGTGAGGGCATCGACGAGAGCGGCCAAACCGTGCTCCCCGAACCCGACCAAGAGGAGATTGACGCCTTCGGCTGCCAGAGCGGTGGCGAGATGGCCTCCCATGCCGCCATCGGCCCCGGTCAAGAGAGCCGTTCTACCTTTCAGATGGGTCATGGAACACTCCCGTCAACTGATGTGGAACACTGAAGACACGGTGCGTCCGCGGACTTTCTCCACTTTGCGCCAGGCGCTGTGGTCGTTGAGGGTGACCCAGCGGCGCTCTTCCTTGCGGTAATGCCAGTCGCGGTCGGATTGGTAGAAAGCCTGGAGTCCGTGCCCTTCGATGATGTTGCAGATTTGGCTGTCGTGATTGTTCAAGGCATCGTAATCGGTGACGGCCCGCTGGCCCATCTCGGAGTAGAGTTCGTTGAGTTCGAGCAACAGGTCATTGAGGGCGCTGTCGAGCGGGCGGGCGGCCAGTCCGATCCGCTGGGCCTCGCGCAGGGTGATGGGGTAGCTGTGGGAGGGGTAGCTCGAGTTGAGGCATTGGCTGATCGCCGCGGCTTTCTTCCGGTCCTTCATGTGGTAGGAGAGAATCTCCATGCAGAGCTTGACCGAGAGCGAGCTGATCCGGTGGACTGCCCCGATGACCAGGGGGTGGATGTAGGGGAAGACCGCCTGGTAAGGATTGACGGCGTCGGCCTTGACCTCCTTTTGCCAGAGGCGGATGACGCGCATGAGTTCGTCCTGGCTGACGCTGACGCGTTCGTTGTCCCGGTCGAGCGGGGAGAGGGCGTGGGCGAGCGAGGTGTCGACGGCCGAGAGGTGGGCCAGAGGCCCCATCTCGATGGCGTCGGCGCCGAGGGCGAGCATGGTTGCGGCCGACTGGCATTCGAGCGGGACAAGCACGACCAGGCGCCTGGTGAATTGGCGCAGCAGATTCACCATCATCAGGGAGGCCTGACCGGACCCGCCGTCGGACTTGACGAAGAGGGTGATTTGCGGCTGGGGCCCCAGTCGGCGCAGCAAGCCGTAGATCGCGATGACGTCGTTCTGGCAGACCGACCCGTTGTTCGAGTTCCAGTAGGTCAGGAAGCACCGTCCAACCTGCCGCTCGATCCGCTCGACGATCTTCTGGGTGCGATTGAAGAGCACGGGCGGGCGCTTGATGCGGGGGCGCGGCTTCTTCGAGATATGGGGTGGGTTGTCAGTCTGCATGAAGTGTTGTTTCCGAAATGTCAGGCATCGACGAGCATGAACGTCACCTCGGCCTCGCTGACGACGTCCTCTCCCACCAAACACACCCCTTTTGCCCGCCCGATCTTGCCGCGCCATTTGGTGAGTTCAACCTGGATGATCAAGGTGTCGCCGGGCCGGACCGGGCGGCGCCACTTGACCACCTCGGCCGACATGAAGTAGGCGAGTTTGCGGGAATACGCGGCCTGGCGCAGCATCAGGATTCCCGCCACCTGGGCGATGGCTTCGAGTTGGAGCACGCCCGGCATGATCGGGTGTCCGGGGAAATGCCCGGTGAAGAACGGTTCGTTGACCGTCACGTTCTTCACGCCGGTGATCGTGTTGCCCTCGATCCGTGTCACCCGATCCACCATGAGGAAGGGATAGCGGTGAGGGAGAATCTTGAGCAACTCGTCGGCATCGAGCGTGGAGGCGTCGGTGAGCGGCGCCAGAGGTTTGCCGCCCGTTGCCGGGGCCGCCTCCCGCGGTTGCGGCGGCGGGGCGAAGGCCTGGGTGGCGGCCTGGACCTTGCGCATTTGGGTGTTGATCAGGCGGGCCAGTTCACAATTGGCGGCGTGGCTCGGGCGGACGGCCACCACGTGGCCTGCCACCGGCCGGCCCACCAGGCTGAGGTCGCCCACGATGTCCAGAATCTTGTGCCGCACGAATTCATCGGCAAACCGCAGGGGTTCGGTTGTCAGGACGGCGTCATCGCGGATCACCACGGCGTTCTCCAGGCCGCCGCCCTTGATCAGGCCGTTCTTGATCAGGTACTCGATCTCCTCGAAGAAGCAGAAGGTCCGCGCCGGCGCGATCTCGCGGGCCCACGTCTCCGCCGAGAGTTCGATCGAACGGCACTGGGTGTGGCGGCCTTGCCGATCCGAACTGGTGCATGTCACCTTGAGGCGGTCATGGGGAAACACCGCCATGAACGTGTCTCCGCTGGACATCTCGATGGGCTCGTTGACCGAGTGAATCTCGCGCGTCTCGCCCTGGGGGACAATTCCGGCCGCCTCGATCACACGCGAGTACTCCCGCGCGCTCCCGTCGGTCACCGGCGGTTCGCTCGCATCGAGTTCGACCAGCACATTGTCGACGCCGCATCCGGTCAGGGCCGCCAGGATGTGCTCGACGGTGTGGACCCGGACATTCCCCTTGCCCAGAGTGGTCGAGCGGGTGGTCTCGACCACGTTGTCGATGTGGGCCTCGATTTCGGGCTGGCCTTCGAGGTCGACGCGGCGAAAGCGGACGCCGGAGTGAGGCGGGGCGGGCAGCAGCCCCATGGTGACCCGGTTGCCGCCATGCAAGCCGATGCCGCTCAGCCGCACCGGCTCGCGCAGAGTTTGTTGTTGGACCACGCGGCCATTAAAGAGGCGGACACCCCTCGTTGGCAAGCGTGGTGATCGAGGCGCGCCGCCGCCATGCCGCGACAAACATGCCGTTCCCCCCCCTGGCGCCCCGTCAAGCCAAAGGCCGGCCGGCGTGCATCGAGCCGACGGCAGGACGGCCGGCAGAGGCAGACGGTCGAGTTCCGGACGCTCATGCGTGAGCGCATCCGCGACCGCCGTGGTTTCGGTTCGTGTCAACGTGCAGACCGCGTAGACCAGGCGGCCCCCGGGTTTCAGAGCCGAGACGGCGTGACGCAGCAGACGCAGTTGAATCTGGGCAAGCTCCGCCACATCCTCCGGACGCATCGTCCAGCGGGCGTGCGGATTGCGATGCCACGTCCCCAGATTGCTGCACGGCGCATCGACCAGCACTCCGTCAAAACGCGTCTTGGTCGGGAGCGCCGCCCCGCCGTCCCAGAGGCGCGCGCGGTAGTTGAAAAGGCCCGCCCGTGCCGCCCGCCGCTTAAGCTGCGCCAGACGCCACGCCGCCCTGTCCGATGCCCAGACAAGCCCGCGATTGTGCATCAGATCGGCCAGATGAAGGGTCTTCCCGCCTTCGCCCGCGCACGCATCCCACCAGGTCTCGCCCGGGCGCGGCGCGCACAGCCAGCCGACGGCCTGGGAATGAAGGTCCTGAATCTCGAAACGCCCCTCGTTGAATTCACGCGTTCGATGCAGGTCGATCCGCCCGACATACCGCAAGGCGTCGCCAGCCGGGCCATCGCCGGCAGGACGGCAATTCCCGATTTGCTTGGCCAGCAGTTGACCCTGGCCGGGGCGCGCCCGAATCCACAAGGCCGGTTCTGCCTGGAGCGACTGCAACCAGGCGTCTGTCGCATCCGCCTCCCCGTGCGTCCAGGCGGGGACGGCGCGGGCGCGCAATTCTCCGATCGGGAAACTCTCCGGCTCATGGCGGTATCGCTCCGCCAGCATCGAGGCGGACTCGATGCCGGGCATCGTGCCCAGGGCCGGATCGTGCCACCCCAACCACCTGTAGTAGGCGAAGACTGCCCGACTCACCATGCGCCCCTCGGCGCGAGGCAGTCCGCGCGCCTCACGGAGAATCGCTCTCAACACCGCGTCGGCCGGATGATCCCGATCCGCCCGGGCAATGACGGTGGCGGCAATCCGGGCGATGCGGTCTGCTGGCCGTGACTCGATTGTCTGCGGGGGAGAAGGACGGGCCGGGTCCGTGCGCGGGGCGTTTATGGTCTTTCTAGCCCGCATAGCATTCATTTTGCGATGTCTCATCGCCATAGGCACAGACGGAGTGCGGACATGCGCGCTAGGCGGGGTCCGGTGCCGCGGGGCGGTAGCTGGCGACGACCCACTTGCTGAGGGTCTCGTCGGGGCTCTCCACCGCATCGAGGTCGAGCTGGAATTCGCGCTGGCCGGTATTCTGAGTGATCAACTTGAGCCCGAACTGGTAATCGCGGAAGCGCTCGGCGCAGAGATCGCGCACCGGACGGCCTGTTTCCGTGGCGAGCGCGACGAGGCGGTCGGCGGCGGCCGGCGTGAAGGCGATCTGAATCCCATGATCCTTGGCGAACCGTTCGGCGAAGTCATTCACCAACTGCCGCAGGACGACGCGTTCTTCCTGCGCGTGCTCGGCCAGCAGTTTCGCCAGGGCCGGCATCGGTTGGTCGACCAGGTCCCGCGTGACGACGAACCGTTTGACGGGGGTGGATGGCAGTTCGTACTTGAACTCGCGGAACACGCGCTCGCACACCGTCATCAGGCCCCGCGCGCCGGTCTGCTCCTCGTTCGCCAGTTCCGCAATGCGCCGCAGCCCGTCATCGCGGAACAGCACCTCGATGCCATAGGCGGCGAAGGTCTGTTCGTACTGCCGGATGATGCTGCCCTCGGACGTTTTTAGGATGGTGAAAAGGTCGTCGACCGAGAGCGGATGGCAGTAGACGCGCACCGGCAGGCGCCCGATGAACTCGGGTTCGAAGCCGAACTCGATGAAATCGCGCGTTTGGGCGCACGCCATCACCTCGTTGCTCTCCTCGACCGAAGCGGTGCGGGCCGCGAAACCGATCGTCGCCTCGCGCAGGCGTTTGCGGACCACTTTGTCGAAGCCGGGGAAAGCGCCGCTGACGATGAAGAGGATATGCTTGGTGTTGATGACGTCCACGGGTTTCCTGCCCCGCTGCGTCATCTCCATCATCGCCTGCAATTGGCCGGCAATGTCGTTGGGCGATCGCGCCGGAACGTCCGTCTCCTCCATGAGCTTGAGCAGGTTGGTCTGAACGCCCCGCCCGCTCACGTCGCGCCCGGTGTGGTTTACGGACGCCGCGATCTTGTCGATCTCGTCGATATAGATGATGCCGTACTGGGCCCGCTTCACGTCGCCGTTGGCGCGCCGGAACAACTCGCGCACCAAATCCTCGACGTCGGCCCCCACATACCCGGTCTCGGAGAACTTGGTGGCGTCGCCCTTGACGAAGGGCACCCCAATCAAATCTGCAATGCTCCGGACGAGGTAGGTCTTGCCGACCCCCGTAGGCCCGACCAGAATGACGTTCTGTTTGGCGTAGTTGGGTTGGGCCTGTCCCTCGAGGGCCAGGCGCACATGGTGATAGTGATCGCACAGGGCCACACTCAGCACCTTCTTCGCCTCCTCCTGCCGGATGACAAACCGGTCCAGATACGCCTTGACCTCGCGCGGCTTCTGGTTGAATGCGAACTCGACCTCCCCCGCGGAATCGCCCTCACCGCCCCCTCCGCGAGCCGGATTGGGCGGTGTGAAACCGCTCGTCCCCGCCGGAAACGTCTGCCGCATCAACTCCGCCAGTTGACGCTGAAACTCCTCAGGCGACGGCGGGCCGCCTGGCACTGAATTGGTCATGGGCTGTCAGGAGCCGGACTTCTCCTCGCTCTGGGCGCTCAATTGGGAGAACGGATTGTTGGTGAAACCGGAGGGCGCGCTCTCGTCCGCCGCGCCATCCGGAGCGGGGAAATCGACGACACGGTCCTCTGTGTCGGGCGGGGCCGGCCTTTCCGCGCGGCGGGCTTCCGTCTTCGGGGCGGCGGCAGGCTCGGCCTCGAACGGATTCTTGGCGCGTTTGCTCCTCGGCAGAGGAGTGAGCATGACGTGCAGGTTGCGCCCGACGAGTTTGGGCACCTCGACCGCCTGCCCGTAAGCGGCCAGTTCCTTGACGAAGCGCTCCATGACCTGCATGCCGAATTCCTGATGGGCCATCTCGCGGCCCCGGAATCGCAAGCTGATCTTCACCCGCATGTCCTCGCACAGGAACCCTGTCGCATGTTCCAGCTTCACGCCGAAATCGTTGTCGTCGATCGTGGCGGTGAGTTGGATTTCCTTCACGCGATTGGCGTGCTGGTGCTTCTTGGATTCCTTCTCTTTCTTGGATTGCTCGTATCGGTACTTGCCGTAGTCGACCACCCGGCAGACTGGCGGTGTCGCGTTGGGGGCGACCTCGACCAGGTCCATGGCGCTGCGGCGGGCGAGGTTGATCGCTTCGTGCAGGGAAACGACACCCACTTGCTGGCCGTCAGGACCGATGACACGAACCTCGCGGGCACGTATCTTTCCATTGATCCGGACGAAGGAACCCGCGGAGGGAGGGTAACGATGCGAGGAGAAGGGACGGCTCAAGAAGCCCTCCCCGGTTGAAGCTCATTCATGCGTTGTCGGCTCAACTTGCATGCCGTCAATTGGACAGCGAGAACGGTCCTACCTATTCACCATGATCCTTTCCGACGCAAGTCAAATCGTCGCCCGCATGATGCCCGGCCAAGCAACGCGCTGGACGGCCCGCCCGACTTGTTCTATCATGCCCGCCTGATGTCGAAAGCGGCCAAGAAACCGGAGGCGTCGGGCGATGCCCTGAGCGAGATGCCCTTCGAGCAAGCCCTGCAGCACCTCGAATCCGTCGTGGAAGCGATGGAGTCGGACGACCTTCCGCTGGAGACCCTCCTCGCCCGGTACGAGGAGGGCGTCAGGCTGCTCGAAGCCTGCCAGGTCAAACTTGCCGCTGCCGAGGTCAAGATCAGCCAGCTCGAACAAAGCGCGTCCGGCCCGGCGACGCTGACCCCGATGACACCGGAGGGCGGCAAGGACACTGAGTGACGGCCAGAGACACACACACGCAGACACCATGAGTCGCTACCTGGACATGGTCGACAGTCCGGACCACGTGAAGAAACTGACGCTCGAGCAGCTCAGCCTGCTGGCCGAGGAAATCCGCCACGAGATGATCACCGTGCTCTCGAAGAACGGCGGTCATTTGGGCCCCAACCTCGGCGTGGTGGAATTGACCATCGCCTTGCACCGGGTCTTCTCGACACCCAAGGACAAGTTCGTCTGGGACGTCAGCCACCAATGCTATGCCCACAAACTCCTCACCGGGCGGAAGGATCGGTTTCATACCATCCGCACGACCGGCGGGTTGAGCGGATTCGCCATGCGGGCCGAGAGCGAGCATGACGCCTACGGCGCCGGCCACGCCGGGACCGCGCTGTCCGCCGCCCTGGGCATTTGCGCCGCGCGGGACCAGCGGGGCAGCGACGAGAACGTGGTCTGCATTTTCGGCGATGGGGCACTCACCAACGGGATGTCCTTCGAGGCGCTGAACAATATCAGCCATACAACGCGCCGATTCATCGGCATCCTCAACGACAACGAATGGAGCATCGCCAAAAACGTCGGCGCCATCGCCAATTACCTCAACCGGTTGATCCGGCATCCGCGTTACGGACGGCTGCAGAGGGATTTCGAGCGTCTTCTGCGGCGCATGCCCAAAGGGGACCTGGCCATCAAACTCGGCCACAAGGCCGAGGAAGCGCTCAAGGGAGCGGTCTCGGGCGTCGCCCTCGAACCGGGCACCCGCCAGCCCGGCACGGAAGGGCGTGGAGGCTACGGCAGCAGCCTGATCTTCGAGGA
>DAOOQY010000163.1:0-7940 GCA_035389025.1 Verrucomicrobiota bacterium | reverse complement strand
AACCTTTTGTTCCCAGCGGGCCCGATTCTGGTATGGTTTGGGCGTGAGCGCGATTCGATTCTGGTTTGGTCTGGCGATGGCGGTTCTGGCGGCCTGGCCGCTGAACGCCGCCGGCAGTGCCGCCGAACCCCCGACGGCGCCAGACTCGGCCCCGACGGCGGCCGCGGATTCTGTCGAGAAGGCATTCCAGGCGCTGATTGCGGACGACGATGCGGCTCAAGCGGAGGTGGACCGTTGGATTCAAGAGACCAAGACCGACGGTTCGCAGGGCCCTGACTTGAGCGGTGTCACGCTCAAGGCGCGCATCGAGCAGCGGCTCGAACCGGTGCGCCGGGCCTACGAACGGTTCGTGCAAGGTCATCCGGACCACGTCCGGGCGCGGCTTGCCTTTGGCAGTTTTCTCAATGACATCAGCCTCGATGATGAAGCCCTTGTGCAGTGGAAGAAGGCGCGCGACCTCGATCCCAACAACCCGGCCGCATGGAACAACCTGGCGGACTATTACAGCCGGCACGGCCCCACGCGGCTCGCCTTCGAGTGTTTGGATGAAGCGATTCGAATCAAGCCGTCTGAGGCCGTCTACCACCGCAACCTGGCCACGCTCGTGTTCCTCTACCGCAACGAGGCTCGAGTCCATTACCGGCTCGCGGACGAGCAACAGGTTCTTCGCCGAACGCTCGAACTCTATCAGAAGGCGCGTCGGTTCGATCCGAACAATTTCCCGCTCGCGACCGATTTGGCGCAGGTCTACTACTATCTCAAGCCCGAGAAGGTTGAAGAGCCCGCGCGTCTCAAGGCTGCGGCAGACAAGTTGACCGATGAGGCGCTCCGTGCGTGGCTCGATGCCCGGGCCCTGGCCCGCACCGATCTGGACCGCGAGGGCGTCGCGGTGCACCTGGCGCGCGTCTGTCTGAGGGCGGGGCGTCTGGACCAGGCCCGCCAGTACCTCGGCGAGATCAAGAACAGAAGTCTGGCTGCGGGCAAAGAAGCGCTCGAACAGACCCTCCAGAAACTCGAAAAAGGCGAACCGGTCCCGCTGTCAGAGCTTTAAGGCCCCCGTCGGAGGGCCGATCCCGCGGCTGCGCATACGCGTCGACCTTAGCGAGGCTGAGATGCGGAGCTTGCACGGAAGCTGCCCGGGCACGAACGTGTGCGGTGGCGCGAAGTCCCGCGGCCGCGGGAGAGTGCGTGTGCTTCAGCACCGCTTTGGTATGGTATGAGAATGCACAAAGAACCGTCCTCGAAAAGCGGCGGTAAACCGCCGCACTCCACACGCTCCGCGACCTCGACGCCGACCAGAGCATGGGCGACTTCCACAACGAACGCCGACCCAAGGACTTAGACAACCACGACAGCGCTGCTCCCAGGTACAGCACGGGAGATCTCATTAGGTTGACGCGTATGCGCAGCACGGGATGAGTCCGCGTTATCTTGCTGCGCAAAGGCAGGAATCAGCGCCGACTCACGTCGGCGGCTACAAACCGGTTCATGGTCCCCGTGCGCATTCAACCGATGAATGTCAACGCTTCTCACCCCTGCAGCCGTCGCAGGGCGCGAAATCAGTCCGCGCCGGCTTGCGCCGGCAGAAACAGAAAGGGCGGGCCGCGAAGGCCCGCCCTGGGTTTGTGTTTCAGTGCCTGACGCGTCGATCTCACCCGAAGGGGAGGTCGGACGCGTCGGTCGTGTTGGCTACGGCTTGCTGGTGTCGTCCGATTGCCGTGCTTCGTCGGCGGCGTCGAACGCGTGCTGGAGCGCGACCAGGTCCTCGCCCGGTTTAAGCGCATCGAGCAGGGCCTGCTCGGCCTTGAGTTGTTCGGGCGAGTAGTTGGCGGCCTTGATGGAGAGGCCGATGCGGCGTTCGCCCTTGTCGATTTTGATGACGCGGGAGGTGACTTCCTGGCCGACGGCGAGCACGTTTTTGATCTTGTCGATGCGCTCCTCGCTGACCTGGGAGATATGGACAAGGCCATCGATGTCGTGTTCGAGGCCGATGAAGGCGCCGAAGCTGGCGAGCTTGGTGACCTTGCCGGTGACGAGGTCGCCGACACGGTAGTACTTGTCGATGTTCTCCCAGGGATCTTCGGAGAGTTGTTTGACGCCGAGCGAGATGCGCTGGTTGACCTTGTCGACTTCGAGCACCACGGCTTCGACTTCCTCTCCCTTCTTGAGCACTTCGGACGGGTGATTGATCTTCCGTGTCCACGAGATGTCGGAGACGTGGATCATGCCGTCGAGGCCTTCTTCGAGTTCGAGGAAGGCGCCGTAGCTGGTCAGGTTGCGAATCTTGCCCTTGACGCGGGTGCCCTTGGGGTATTTCTCGAGGGCCTGCTCCCACGGGTTGGTCTCGAGTTGGCGCACGCCCAGCGAGATTTTCTGCTCCTCGCGGTTGATGCCCAGCACGACCGCCTCGATTTCCTGATCCTGCTTGAGGACGTCGCTCGCCTTTGCGATCCGTTTGGTCCACGACAATTCGGTGACGTGCACGAGGCCTTCCACACCCGGTTCGAGTTCGACAAACGCGCCGTACGGGACCAGGTTGACGACCTTGCCTTTGACTTTGGCGCCGATGGGGAACTTGGACTCGATGGTGTCCCAGGGGTTGGCCATCTTCTGTTTGAGGCCGAGGCTGACGCGCTCCTTTTCGCGGTTGATGTCCAGCACGACCACATCGAGTTCCTGGCCCACCTTGAGCATTTCGCTCGGATGCCCGATCCGGCCCCAGCTCATGTCGGTAATGTGCAGCAAGCCGTCGAGCCCGTTCAGGTCGACGAAGGCGCCGAAGTCGGTCAGATTCTTGACCGTGCCCTTGCGGATATCGCCCGGCATCATCTCGGCCAACAGCTTGGCGCGGCGCTCGCTGCGCTCCTGCTCGATCAGTTCCCTGCGGGAGAGCACGATGTTCTGCCGTTCCTGGTTGATCTTGACGACCTTGAATCGGTACGTGTTCCCGACGAACCCGGAGAGGTTGCGGGGCGGGATGATGTCGATCTGGGAGGCGGGCAGGAATGCCTCGACGCCGATATTGACCAGCAGGCCGCCTTTGACGATGGACTTGACCTTGCCTTCGATCGTGCCGCCTTCGTTGCAGATCGAGAGAATGCGTTCCCAGTTCTTCTTGAACTCGGCCTTCTCGCGGGAGAGGACCACCATGCCCTCGCGGTCCTCGAGCCTTTCGATGAGGACGTCAATCTCCTCTCCGATCCGGGCGGCCTTTGGGTCTTCAAATTCGGCAAGCGATATAACCCCTTCGCTCTTGTAGCCGATGTCGACGAGGACTTCTTTAGGGCGGAGTTCGAGGATGGTGCCTTTGACGATCTGGCCTGCAGCAAAGCTCTTGGGGCTTTGCCTCAGGGCTTCTTCCATGGTGAGCATACGGATTCTGTCGTGTAAACGCGACGCTACTGGGGGAGACTTGGTCGGGAACAAAAAACCCGGCGAAGACTCCATTGCCTAACGGACCAAACGTTGCGGTGGCAACGGAGGTTGAAGTCAGGTTGTTTCGTTAATAGTTCTTTTCTCAGCCTCATGCGAACACCGCTTCGGCGGCGCTCAGGCGGGGGCAGAGCATAGGAGCGCCCCTTCCGGATGCAAGCGGATTTCCGCAGAAAAGAACTTGCAGCCGCCCGGCGGTCTGGCTTTATTATCCACAGCGGCGGTTGCGGATATGGTGGAATTGGCAGACACGCTACTTTGAGGTGGTAGTGCCGCAAGGCGTGCAGGTTCAAGTCCTGCTATCCGCACCACTTTTGCCGAGGCTATCGGGGCGTCTCCAGTGTCTTCCGCGCGCGTTCACAACCCGACAATCACTGTTGAGCCGGGACATGTGCATGCATCCGGCTGGCGGGGTGCGATCCTCTCCGCCGCGCTCGGGCTCTCGCTCTGGATGCACGCCGCGGATTCGGGGCTTGTCCCACTGGAACGCGACTTCACGGTGCGGGTCTGGCGCAAGGAGCACGGTCTGCCCGATGACCGGGTGCTGGCGTTGCTGCGGGACGACAACGGGTTCATCTGGGTGGGCACGCGCAGAGGGGTCAGTCGGTTCGATGGCCGGCAGTTCAAGACCTGGTCGCGCTCGACGCACGACGTCTTCGCCAGCGAGGTGTGCCAAGCGCTGGCTCAGGACCTCGATGGAACCATCTGGGTGGCCACCGCCAGGGGGGACACCCCCCATGGCTTGATTCGGCTCGGTCAGGAACCGCGCCGGGTGGACCTGCCCAGCCTCCCGACCCTGCCGGCCCCTGAAACCGTCTCGATAACCTCGCTGGCCTTTTCACCCGCAGGCGACCTGCTTGTCGGGTCGACGCACGGCCTTGCGATCCGCTGCGCCGATGGAGTCTGGCGGGGCGTGGATGACGGCACGCCTTTCAGCACGTCGCGGTACACCGCCTGGGCTGTCGGGTCCGACGGAACCGTGTGGGCGGTGATCGGTCGCACGGTGTTCTATCGACGGCCCGGCCCGGACACCCCGTGGAACAAAGAGACCATCCCTTCTTCCCTTGCCGACACCCAACACTATGACGCATTGGCGGTGACCAAAGACGGCGTCCTTCACGCGATTGTCAGCGATGCAGAGCACTGGATCAGCCGCCTGGTGCATCGCCACGCCGGCGGCTGGGAGATCGAATCGACCACCGAACAGGCCCATTTCAAGTATCCGCTGATCCTGATGGCCGACGCGGCCGGGGGCCTCTGGTTTCCCATCGCGAGCAGGGTGCTTGGCTACCGGCTGAACGGTGTCCTGACCCGATATGATCTGGCGCCCCACGATTTCGGCCTCGGCTTTTCATGTCTGACCGAGGACGCCGAAGGCAACCTGTGGGCCGGCACGGCGCGCAGCGGCCTGGTGTGCCTGCTGCCAGGCCGCATTCGCAACCTGGGCATCGAGCAAGGTCTTCCCGATCCCAAGGCCCGCGCGTTGCTCGAGGCCTCGGATGGTACGCTGTGGGCGGGCACTGACGGTGGCGTGGTCCAACTCAGCCAGCATCAACCCCGGCTCCTCAACAACGCGTCGGGCCTGGCCTCCGACATGATTCGCGCCCTGGCCGAGGATGCGCAGGGCCGAGTCTGGATCGGGACCGGGCGGGGTTTGAGCTTCTGGGATGGCCAAGCTCTGGAAATGGTGTTGTTCCCGGGCGCGGACTTCCGGACGAAGACCCGGGCACTCCTGAAGGCGCGCGATGGCGCCATGTGGATCGGCGCCGCCCAGGGGCTGTATCGCCTGGGCGCGGACCGGACCAACGCCTGGCTGGTCGCCGACGGCCTGCCACACGAGAATGTATGTGCCCTTCACGAAGATCGTCAGGGGCAAATCTGGATCGGCACCGGCGGTGGCGGCCTGGCGCGGCTCACGGATCAGGGCTTCGAACGGTTCGACGAGTCAAACGGGCTATCGAGTTCTCGCGTCTATGCCATCGAGGGCGACGCGGGTGATGCCCTGTGGATTGGCACGGACCGCGGACTGAATGTGTTGCGCGGCGGACGGGTCGCGGTGTTCACAACGGCTCATGGCCTCCCGGACAATCTGGTCAATAGCATCGTCGAGGACACGCGCGGATGGCTCTGGATTGGCCATGACCGCGGCATCTATCGTGTCAAGCGCCAGGAACTCATCGAGGTCGCGGAGGACGGGCGGGCGCGGGCGCGCTGCGTTTCGTATGCTGAGGAGGACGGCCTGTTGAATCCTGAGACCAACGGCCAGAACAGCTATCCCCCGGCGATTCGGTTGCGGGACGGGCGCGTCGCCTTCGCCACGATGGGCGGCGTGGCCCTCTTCGATCCGGACACGCCCCCCGATCTGACCAACGGGCCGTGCGTCCATATCGAGACCTTGCGTGCCGGGGAACGCGTGATCTTCACCGGGGGCCCTGGCCCCGAGGCGGCACCTGTCCTCCATGAGCCCGAACGTCACGCAAGCAGCCTTGCCAGCCGCCTCTCACCGACGCGCCTGCTGTTTGGCGAAGGGAATCGCTCCTCAGCCACGACCCACAGCGATGGCGCGCGCGCTGCAGAGCAGCGTCTGATCGTCAAGCCTGCGGACCGCGGGTTGCTTAGCCTCGATTTCACGGTGGCGGCGTTTCGGGCGCCGGCACGGGTGCGCTGCCGCTACCGTCTGCTCGGGCTATCGCCCGATTGGACGGATGCGGGCGCGCTGCGTCAGGCGACTTTCAGCGGTCTGAACCCCGGGAGTTACACCTTCGAGGTGACGGCGCAGAACCATCATGGCTACACCAGCCCGATGCCGGCGCGCCTGAGTTTCAGCATCGAGCCGCGCTGGCACGAGCGCGCCTGGGTGCGGCTGGTCGGTGCGGTCCTGGTGCCGGCTCTGGTCGCTGTCGCCGTGCGCTGGCGGATGCGCGCGTTGCGCCGACTGAGCCGGCTCGAACAACAGGCTGCCCTGGCCAGCGAACGCGCGCGCCTGGCCAAGGACCTCCACGACGGCCTCGGGGCCAGCCTCACCGAGATCACTCTTCTCAGCGGTGTGGGAGAAGCCAAGCCGCTGTCCCCGGAGGCCATTGCCGACCGATTCGACCGTCTCTCGCGCCGGACCCACGACGCCCTTCATTCGTTGCGCGACCTCATCTGGACCACCAATCCCAAGGCCGACAGCCTCGAGTTGCTCATGTCACGCATCTGCGCCTCAGCCGAGTCGGCGCTTGGTGCGGCGGGACTGCGGGTCCGGCTGGATTTCCCCGCCGACCTGCCCCAGGTCATCCTCGGGCCCGAGGCGCGCAAAGCGCTGCTTCTGGCGACCAACGAAGCGGTCAACAACGCCATCCGCCACGCCCAAGCCACCCAGGTCAGACTCCGGCTCCGGATCGAGGGGGCGCGATTGGTTATCGAGATCGAAGACGACGGACGCGGCTTCGATGCGGCTGAAGCGGCGCGGCGCGGCGACAGTGCCGATTATGGCCTGGGCCTGTCGAGCATGCGCGAGCGGATCACGTCGCTTCGCGGCCAGTTTGACCTTCAGAGCCAGCCGGGCCGGGGAACCAAGGTCATCTTCCGCGTCCCCCTCCCGCGCGAGACGTCTGCCTGACCCGGATCGGGTGGCTGCTCTGCGAAGTCCCATCGGCCAGCGCCGTCTGCCAATTCCCTCATTGAACCCGCCGCGGGTCTTGCGTAAGCTGCAGACATGCTCGCTGCAGTCGATTTGACCTTCGGATCAGGGCCGCTGGGTTAGATGGGGTATTCCTAAGATGCGCCGCAGTCCAGCTTCCGTCCCAGACAATCCAAGTCCGCCCATCCGGGTGATGGTTCTCGATGACGACCAGGGCACGCGCGAGGCCCTGGCCGCGTTGCTGAGCGGCTCCGTGGGCTTCACGTGTGTCGGCGCGCACCAGAATGCCGAATCCGCCCTGCGTGCGATCCCGGGTGAGAAGCCCGGGGTGATCCTCGCGGACCTCGAATTGCCCGGCATCAACGGCATCGAGTTCATTCGCGCCAGCCGAGACCGGTTCCCGAGCGTGGAACTGCTGGTGCTGACCGTTCATGCCGAGGCCGAGTGGGTCTTCCCCGCGCTCGAGGCGGGGGCCAGCGGCTACTTGGTGAAGGGCACGGCGCCGGCGAAGCTGCTCGATGCGGTCGCCGAGGTTCACGCCGGCGGGGCGCTCATGTCCAGCCAAGTCGCCCGGCTCGTCCTCAGGTCGTTTCGCCGCGAGGGACCGACCCGGGAATGGCGTGAGCGGCTGAGCCCTCGGGAGATCGAAGTGCTCGAGGCGCTGGCCCAGGGGATGTGCTACGAAGAAATCGCCGCTCACCTGGGCATCAGCCCCCGGACGGTCAACACCCACCTCCACCGCATCTACGCGAAACTCCACGTCCGTTCCGCCGCCGGCGCGGTGGGCAAATGGCTTTCGAGGCGCGATTCGAACCTGTCATGAACCTTGGTGCGCATCTGCGATTTTTCGGGGGTAGGCTGGGAGGCGGCTTGAGCCGCTGGA
>DAOOQY010000162.1:0-7942 GCA_035389025.1 Verrucomicrobiota bacterium | reverse complement strand
GGGACCAGCCGCCCCTCGCGGCCAGGGCGCCCCTAAGTCCGACAGCCTGCTAGAAGGTCGGAGTGGGGACGGCTCGTCCCCCGCCATGTCGAGTGAAGACGGTAATTGCCGGCGACGGGCCGTCGCCGCTCCACTTCATGCATTAGCCCTGCATCTGAAAAGGGAAAAGACAATGGGGTCGCATCTAAATAGTTGACAAATGCAGGAGTGAAACTGGTTCTGTGGACCATGGGAACTCAGGAGCGAGGTGTTCGGCATTCCACAAGTATGGTTCGACCTCACCCTGCGAGCCTGGGACGCGCCTGGAGTTGGTCTTTTCTCACCCGCATAGCAGTCATCCTGCGGGAACTGACCGCCCTGTGCACAGACCCGCCAGGAAACATGCGGGTTAGCGGTTCAGAAGACCTCGCCTGCACGCAGAGCGGCGAGAACATCACCGACCGGCAGAACGCGAAGGTGGTCGTCCTCGTAACGGCGGGTGCCGGTGTATACGCCGAACGCCCGATCGACCTTAAGGTTGACTTGTCTACAACGAGTTTTGCCCGTCGAGGATTCCGGGGGCACGGACGGTGATTTCGCGCGTGCCAGGCGGGACGGATTCGGTCGAGATGGCGCCACCGGGCCAGCGCACGTGCACCTGAGCGGGGGCGTCAGGCGCGCCGAGAATCTGGACGACGGTGTCCTGTGACCAGTAGCCCGAGCCAGCTTGAACGATTCGTGCCGGTCCCAGTTTCTGCGCGTGTTGGATCCGGACCACTGCGCCCAAACCGTCCGGATTTTCGGCCGGCCCGCGCAGGCGCACGCGCAATCCCGGGGTGGCGCCAATGTTGTGGAAGAGGCCGGTGGGGCCATCGTTCTGGCCGATGGCCAGGTCATAGCGCCCGTCCCGGTCGAAGTCGGCCAGTGCGCATCCGCGCTGTTCGCCTTCGAGACGAATCCCGCTCTCTGCCGCGGCGAGCGCGCGAAACCCGCCCGTGCCGTCGCCCAGCAGCAGCAATCCGCGTCCGGCATCGTGACGCGAAGTCTCAGGCTCGACGCCGAAGAAGTTCTGAGCGATGACGGCGTCTTCATTGCCGTCGCCATCGAGGTCGCCGACCGAGACCCCGAACGCGGGTGCGAATTGGGCCTCGTCGGGCAGGGGACGCGCTTGGAAGCGATCGCCGCGGTTGAGGAAGAGGGTGGATTCGAGCCAGTCGGCCTCGCAGTGGGTTGTGGAGGAGGCGGCATCATCGAGAATGTCGTCGACCCCGGCGCGGGCGTAATCGGCAAAGGAGGCGAACCGGCTGGCGAGGGCGGGGATGTGTTCGCGGAGGCGGTCGAGGGTTTGGAATGGGGCGTAGCAGCCCAGCGACTGCTCGAAGTAGGCTTCGAGGAGACTGACGGCGCCCGTGCGGGTCCAGTCACCGAAGTAGACGCGAATCGGGCGGGCCCGGTGGCGCTGGTAGCGCGTGTTGCGTCCCCAATTGGTGGCGATGAGGTCGAGTCGTCCGTCCCCGTCGAAATCTCCTGTGGTGACGCCGTTCCACCAGCCCCGATAGCGATCCAAACCCAGGCGACTTGTGGTGTCCGTGAGCAAACCCTTCTCGAAACGCAGGACGCGCAGCGGGCCCCAGTCGCACGCCAGAACCAGTTCGAGATCGGCGTCGTTGTCCAGGTCGGTCCAGACCGCGCCGCTGACCAACCCGATATCGCGCAGGCGGTCTGTGTTTTCCTGGTCCGAACGCCAATCCCCGTCGCGACAGACGAGCAATAGTGACGACGCGGCTTCCGGGTAGCGGCCGGGTCGAACGCGTCCTCCGACGAACAGGATGGGGTGTCCGTCGCGCTCGCCCAGGGCGAGCGGGCCGACGCTGTCGGGCATCGCTGCGATCGGTCTGAGGTTGCCGGTCTGTGGATTCTGTCGGACCAGGGCGGGTTCCGCGGTGTTTCCGGTTTCGTAATGCGAAGCGCCTACCAGCAGGTCGACCGCGTTCGTGCCAACATGCCAGGCCAGGGTGGTCGTCTGGTCGCTGGTCGCCCGGTCTTTCGGGCGCATGGCGCGGAAGCCGCCGTGTCCGTCGCCCAGGTACAGAACCTGGTAACCTCCGCGTCCGCCTCCAACCACCAAGTCCTCGGTCCCGTTGCGATCCACATCGTACCAACTGACGCCGGGTCCCAAGCGATCGAGCGCGCGGGGCAAACCCGGCTGCAGTTCGTGCTCGTCGAACGGCTGGTCCTGGTGCGGTTGTTTGAGAGCGCTGGATACGTCGGCGAAAAGAGGCCAACGGGTGCCGGCCTTGTCCGGCTTGCCCGACTCGCGCCCGCGTGCGCCGGCGGGCGATTCCGCGGGCTGGCTGGCGATGGGAACAGTCGGTTGCGGTTGCGGGGTGTGGGTCGTGTTTGGCTCGAAGATTTCGTAAAGGTGATTGGGCAGGGCATTGTCGATGCGCATGCGGTGTCCGCTGCGCCATTTCACCTCGATGATCATGCGGTTGGTCGGTGTGCCTGCGGCAAAGACGCGCTGCGGATCGTCGCCGGACAGGTAGCGTCCGCCGCAGACGACTTCCTGACTCTGGAGCGCGACGGCGCCGTTGCGGACGACGATCCTGGAACCGATTCCCTGGGTGTTGGGCGGCGCGCCCCGAAGGCGGACGGCGATGCGGGCGGCGGGGGAGTTATTGCGGTAAAGACCGGCAGGCTGGTCGATGGTCGGCACGACCAGATCGAGATCGCCATCGTTGTCGAGGTCTGCGATGGCGATGGCTTGGGATACGCCCAGGGTGTCGAATCCCCATTCGGTTCCGCATTCCTCGAAAGTGAGATCGCGTCGGTTGCGGTAGGCGAGGTCCGGCGTGGATAATCGCGGGAAGCGCAAGTTGCCGGCGTAGCGGCTTTCCATGGTGCTGGCTCTGCCCCGGCTCAGGTCGGCGTCGTTGGCGTCACGCAGGTTGCCGGTGGTGATCAAGAGGTCTTCGTAGCCGTCCAGATCGACGTCGAGGAAGACGACGCTCCAGGTCCACTCGGTCGCTTCGATTCCGGCGAACTGGGCGATTTCGGCATAGGTGCCGTCGCCGCGGTTGAGGAAGAGCATGTTGCGGGGGTATTCGGGGCGGTAGAGCGGGTGGCGGATCGGGAGGTCCATTTGGAGGTGGGCCTGGGTGCCGCGCTGGCGGTGGCGCTGGTGGTGTTCGCGGCTGAGCATGTCGGTCACCACGAAGTCGTCCAGACCGTCGCGGTCGATGTCGGCAAAATCAACCGCCATCGACGACATGCTTGTGTGCCGCAGCGCGGTCGGAGGCGCCGGACGGAAGCGTCCGGACCCGTCATTCATCCAGACCTCGTCGAGCGATTGAAAGAAATCGTTGCAGACATAGATGTCAGGCGCTTGATCGCCGTTGAGGTCGCGGAAGGCGGCTGTAAGGCCCCATCCGTCAGCGGCTGCTGTCAAAGGGCGGCCCGAGGCGTCGAGAAAGGTGCCGTTGGTCCAGGACAGCCGCTCGAAGCGACCTGCTCCGCGATTTCGAAACAGGAGGTCGGGTTCGCCGACTTCGAGCAGGCTGACGCCGCCGTTTTTCAGGGCCAGCGGAATGAAACGGTCCGGGGGAGAGACGACCCAACGACCATCGACAACGCCGACCTGGACATTCAGGTCACGGATCGAGTCCTTGATTGTGTTGGTGCGGTACGTGGCGACGTAGAGATCGAGCCAGCGATCGCCGTCGATATCCGCAAGGGCCAGCGTGGTGCTGCCGTGCGGATGTCGCAACCCGGCCTCGGCGGTCTCAGTGAAACGGCCCCGGCCGTCGTTGACGAAAAGCCGCGTCCCGCCGCGCAGGGAATTGACCAGCAAATCCAGGTCGTCGTCGCCATCGGGATCGGCGAACACGGCTCCCGTCGAGGGCGAGCCGGCGCATGCAACGCCGGCGGAAGCGGTGATGTCGGCGAAGGTCCAATCGCCCAGGTTGCGATACAATCGGTTCGAGCCTTCGAGTGAACAGAAGTAGAGGTCCACTTGTCCGTCGCCGTCCACATCGCCGAGGGCCACGCCGGATCCGATCTCGAGGATTTGGTTGCGCGCGAGGCCCTCGTTCGAGACCTGGTTGGTGTGGAAGACGCGTGTCTGTTCGGGCGGCAACCGGGTGAAACCCGTTTGCCCGAAAGACGGCATATCCAGACGATGTGCGCGGAACGGTCGAGTCGGGGGCGCAACGATCGGAGGCGCGTTGTCGGCTGCCTGCCCCGGATGGCTGAGAGCCAGCAGCAGTGCAGCGGCCAACCAAAACCTTAGCCCGGCCATTTCACAGGCTGCGCGAGGAACCGTAACCGTAGAGTTGGCAGAACCGCGCCAAATCCGAGGCATGGAGGAATGGAACATACCATTCACGAGGCAGAACACCCTCAGGACCGACAGAATGCTCCCGGCTCCCTTTCTGGGCGGGGTTTTGCCGAAGCCCGGATGTCAGACTCCGCGAAGCTCTGCGAAACATCCGGGCTAAGGCTTGACAGAGGGGACATGGAGGCGTTTTCTAGGTCCAATCCATTGTCGGTCAAGCCTATTTCCGAGAATCTCCAAAACTCCCTGGTTCTATGAGAGATCGATTCCTTGTCGGTGTGAAGCGTGTGGGTCGAGTGCCAACCCTGATCCTGAGCGCGTTTTTGGGTTTGTTGCCACTCGAGGCCGGGTTGGTCGGTTTCTATTCGTTTGACGATCCAGCCGATCAGTACAAAGACGACAGCGGCAACTTCTACACGCTCGAAGGGGGGTATGCGGACCCTGTGTATGTTCCCGATGGGGGTGTACAGGGCGGGGCCTTTCTGTTCAATGGGGCGCAGCGTCTGGTGGCGCCGATCGACATCAACACGTACGCCTTGCCCGCTCTCACGATGGGGGCTTGGGTCAGGACATCGTCGCTTGTGGCGGGACATCGGAAGGTGATGGGGCACGACAATGGCGGCTATGACCGCACCCTTGGTCTGGACACCCGCAACGGCGGATTCCGATACACGGCCTTCATCGGCACGGGCGATCCGCCTCCGGGCTCCGTGCCGCCCGAGAGCACAAGCGACTGGACATTCCTGGCGGTAACGTACGACGACTGGAGCGGTCAGATGACGGTCTACGTGGACCTGAACAGCCTCTCGATCGGCGATCCGCTCGAAATGGCCACGAGTCCCGCGGCCTTTGGCGACGGCCAGGTAACGGTCGCCATCGGCGGACTCCGTCCGGACAACGCGGACGAAGGGTGGCAGGGGGCGATCGACAACGTGTTCTTCTACGACGAGGTTCTCACCGTCGAACAGTTGACTGCCATACGGGACGGCGGGAAGGGGGCGATCCTCGGCAGCGGCGCCGAAGACCCTGACCTGCGTCTGACCAGCGAGCCGCAATTGCGCAACCTGCCCAAGTCGCCGCCGGTGCTGTCCTTCGCCTACGGGGTCAAGAACGTCGGGGCGGCACAGAGCCTCACCCTCTCGAGCGTGAAGGTGGCCGGGGCCGACGCCGCCCGCTATCAGGTGGTCGGCTTTCCGTCGAGTCTGGCCCCGGGCGCGTCCGGCGAGATCAGATTCTCGCTCGATTCCCAGGGTCAGGTGGGGGCGTTCACAGCGACGTTGGAGATCGAGAGCAACGACCCGACCCAACCGTTGCTTTCCCTGGATATCAGCGCCCAGGTGGGCGACGACCCGGACATTGTGTTCAGCGCGGCGCCCAACCTGCAGGACCTGGCGCAATTGCCGCCGGTGCAGACGCTCGCATTCGAGATTCGGAATGCCGGTTTGTTCGACACACTCGAGATCCAGGGCATCACGCTCAGCGGGCCCGATGTGGGTTCTTACAGCGTGAAGAGCTTTCCGACGACGCTGGCGCCCGGGGCAACCGGCGTCATCGAGTTCACTTTCGATCGTCAGGGGCAGGTGGGGAGTTTCGCCGCGTCGGCGCGGATCGAGAGCAACGACGCCAGCACACCGGTGATCGATCTCGATGTCAGTGCCCGAGTCACCGGCACGGCGTTGCTCGGGTTCTACTCGTTTGACGACGAGGCCGAGCCGCAGAGAGACGATTCAGGCAACAACCGGACGCTGCAGAGCGCCGGCGAGGGCTTTGATCCGACGTACAATCCCGCGGGGGGTGTGGCGGGCGGGGGCTACGACTTCGACGGTGGCCAGCGCTGGGTCGTGCCGCTGAACATCAACCCGGACCAAATCCCGGTCCTGACCATGGGCGCATGGGTGAGAACCAGCGCGATCAGTCCGGGCATGTACAAGGTCATCGGACACGACGACGGCGGCTGGGACCGGGTGATCGGGTTGGACAACCGGACGACTGTGGCCGGCGGGCCGATGCCCAACGGCACGTACCGCTACGCCGCATTCACGGGCACGAACAACCACGGTCCCAGCCAGGGCGACCCGGCACCGGAACCGCTCGGACCGGATGCCTGGACCTTTCTGGCCGCGGTGTATGATCAGCCCAGTCAACAACTCACACTGTACGTCGACCTCGATGTCGCCACGACCGACGACGATCCGCAGGCGATTGTCCAGGCCGCGCCCATGGGGGCGGGCGCGACGACGGTCGCCATTGGCGCCATTGCTCCGGGGGGCGGCGAAGGATGGGTCGGGCCAATCGACAACGTGTTTTTCCTTGGAGGGCGGACCGATGCTGCCCTGGTCAAGTCGGTGCGCGATTTGGGCAAAGAGGCGTTGCTCCAGTTGAGGCCGGACCCGGTTCTGGTGGCTCCGTCCGACCCGGTCTTCGCCACTCCGATGCCGTTGCCGGGTCCTCAGACCGCCTCTGTCGAACTGCGCAACACCGGCCAGACGCAGCCGCTGGTAATTGCCGAGGCGAGGATCACCGGGCGCAATGCCGCCCACTACGCGGTCTCGGAAGTGCCAGCCGCCATCGCGCCGGGCGCCTCGGCCACGATGAAGGTGACATTCGATGAGCGGGGACACGAGGGGCAATTCGAGTCCACATTGGACCTGATCTCGAACTCGACCTCGGACCGGCATACGTTGCTCGACCTGGCGACCTTCGTGCCGTACGAGTCGCCGCTCGTCGGGTTCTATCCGTTCGACGATCCGGCGAATCCGCTGCGGAACGCCAACGGCAAGGGCAGCGACCTGGTCGTTCCCGCGGGAGCGGCGCCGGTGTACCAGGCGGCAGGCGGGATCGAGGGGGGCGCGTATGTGTTCAGCGGACAGCAGCGATTGATCGCACCGATCAGCATCAATCCGGGCGATCTGCCGCAGCTCACCATGGGAGCGTGGGTGAAGGCGTCTTCGCTCGTGCCGGGTCTGCGGAAGATCATGGGGCATGACAACGGCGGATACGACCGCGGCTTCGGTTTCGATACACGGAACGGACCGTTCCGATTCACGGCGTTCAACGGCAGCGGTCTGGTGCCCGACACCCCGGCGCCTGTGAGCACGGAGGCCTGGAGCTTTGTGGCGATCACATTCGACCAGGACAGCCAAATGCTGGCATTCTATGTGGATCCCGATGTTGCCAGCACCGACGACCCGCTCACGGTGGTCGAGTCGCCCACGGTCTTCGGCCCGGGATTCACAATGACGGCCATCGGGGGATTGCGGCCTGATAACGCGGACGAAGGCTGGCAAGGCAGTATTGACAACGTGTTCTTCTACCAGACGGTTCTCGATTTGGATGCCCTGACACGCATTCGGAACGAAGGGTCCCAGGCGATTGTGCCGCGTCCGGACGACCCGCCTCGAATCACCGAGGTGCGGCGGGGTGCGGATCTCAAGATCGCGTGGAGCAGCCTCGAGGGCCGGATATACACTGTCGAGCACACTGTGGCCCTGCCCGGCGGTTGGGCGAGCATCGCCACGGTGCCAAGCCACGGAAGCTCGACGAGCTACACCGACACCGACCCGACGCGGCTGGGGAAAGCAATCGGGTTCTATCGGGTCCGGTTGCAGCCGTGAGTCACCTCTCATTCAG
>DAOOQY010000161.1:0-8025 GCA_035389025.1 Verrucomicrobiota bacterium | reverse complement strand
GGCACAGTGGTCAACCTGACGAGGCGCGCCTCAGATCAAGTCCGGTCCTCATTTCCATGAGAAATCCCCGTGTTTCCCGGCCCCTCTCTCCCGCGCCTCGCTCGTTAGAATCCTTGAACCCTCCAACGCAGCACAGAAACTCGATCTGGCTACGACATGTATCACCGGTCTAGGCTACCAGTCCGCGTGGCCAGAGATCGTCGCGAGTGAACAACGATGAAAACCATAGGAATGATCGGCGGAATGAGTTGGCAATCGACCATCGAGTACTATCGACTGGTCAACGAATCGATTCAGGAGAAGCTGGGAGGCCTGCACTCCGCCAAGTGCGTTCTCTATTCCGTCGATTTTGCGGAGATCGAGGAATTGCAGCGGCACGGAGAATGGAACAAGGCGGCTGAGGCGCTGGTCGGAGCGGCGCAGGGCCTCGAGAAGGCGGGGACTGATTTCGTGCTGATCTGCACCAACACGATGCACAAGCTGGCCGATGCCGTGCAAGCGAGCATCGGCATCCCGCTGCTGCACATCGCGGATGCGACCGCCGAGGCAGTCCGACGGGCGGGACTGCGCCGGGTGGGTTTGCTGGGGACGCGTTTCACCATGGAAGAGGAGTTCTACCGGGGCCGATTGGCAAATCGGTTTGGGCTCGAAGTCGTGGTGCCGGACGCGGAGGACCGGCAGACGGTGCACCGCATCATCTACGAGGAGCTGTGCGCGGGCGCGGTGCGGTCCGGATCGAAGGCGCTGGTCAGTGGAATCATCAATCGTCTCGAAACCCTGGGCGCCAGAGGCGTGATCCTCGGTTGTACTGAGTTGGGGCTGCTCGTGGATGCGGGGGACAGCCCGCTGCCGCTCTTCGACACCACGCGCCTGCATGCCCGTGCGGCGGTGGATTGGGCAATGAGCTGAAGCATGCCCGACCCAGTCCAAAGTCAACTGCTCGACTCGGTGCCCGACGGCGTGTTCACCGTGGACACCGAGTGGCGGATCACGACCTTCAACCGGGCCGCCGAGCGGATCACCGGCATTCATCGCGAGGAGGCGCTCGGCCGCCGTTGTTGCGACGTGTTCCGCGCCTCGATTTGCGAGAGCGCCTGCGCGGTCAAACAGACACTGGCCACAGGCCGCCCCGTGGTCAACAAGGTGGTCTACATCGTCGATGCCTCCGGCCAGCGGCTGCCCATCAGCGTCTCGACCGCCGTCCTGAGAGACAGCCGGGGCCGAGCCATTGGGGGCGTCGAGAGCTTTCGCGACCTCCGGGTGGTCGAGGAACTGCAGCGCCAGGCGCGCGCCCAGGATTCCTGCTCGGGTCTCATCGGGCGCAGCGCGCCCATGCGCGAGTTGTTCGAGTTGCTGCCGGTGGTGGCGGCCAGCGACAGCACCGTGCTCATCGAGGGCGCCAGCGGCACCGGCAAAGAACTGGTCGCCCGGGCGATTCACGCCCACTCGCGCCGAAGCGCGCATCCGTTCCTCGCCGTGAACTGCGCGGCTCTGCCCGACACACTGCTCGAATCGGAACTGTTCGGCTACAAGGCCGGGGCGTTCACCGACGCCAAAAAGGACAAGCCCGGACGCTTTGCGCTCGCGCAGGGGGGCACGATTCTGCTCGACGAGATCGGCGACATCTCGGCTGCCCTCCAAACACGCCTGCTCCGCGTGCTGCAGGAACGCGTCTACGAACCCCTGGGCAGCGTCGCCGCAGTCAAGGCCGACGTCCGGGTGATCGCCGCCACAAACAAGGATCTGCGTCAACTGGCGCAGGAAGGCCGGTTCCGCGAGGACCTCTTCTATCGCATCCATGTCGTGCGTCTCGAACTCCCATGCCTGCGGGATCGGCGCGAGGACATCCCCCTCCTGGTCGAGCAGTTCATCGCGCGATTCAACCGGCTCCAGGGACGCGATATTGCGGGGGTCTCCGAGGGCGTCATCGCGCGGCTCATGGAACATGATTTTCCGGGCAACGTCCGGGAACTGGAGAACGCCATCGAGCATGCGTTCGTGCTCTGCCGGGGCGCCTTGATCGAGGAGTGCCATCTTCCGCCCCACCTGCGAGCGGCGGAGTCGGAGCAGGAAACGCGGCTCCCGCGCGGTCTGACCCTGGCGGCGATGGAGGAACTGCTCCTGCGCGATGCCCTGCGGCGCCATGGCGGCAACCGCGCCGCAGCGGCCCGGGAACTGGGCATCAATACCAGCACACTCTTCCGCAAGATCAAGGCCTTGAAGCTCGACCGGATCGGCAAAGGCGATCGGAATCCTTGACCGGTGATGCGGAATGCCAGTGTGTCCAATGCGCACCGAAGCAAAAGGCAATGCCTCGATCCGGCCAGGCACATCTCATGCTCCGGGGCCGATCCTTCCGGGAAGACCGAGCCTTTTCCGCGGGCCGCACCCCGCAAAGCCGTTGGGTTGACGCGCATGCGCCGATGCGCGAGTTCGCCCCATCCCAAGCGGGCGGTGAGCCCGTGAGGCGCCCCGGAGCGCCGACTTGCAGCCGGCTTGGCGCGCGCGACGTGCCCGCCCTCACCCGACTCCGATCGACAGCCGGTTGGGCATCGGCATGACAGTTGCTTGCGGTCCAGCCATGACCGTGGCCATCCCTGTCTGGCAAGAGCGCGTTTCACCGGTGTTCGACGCCGCCTCCCGGCTGTTGGTCGTGCGGCGCCATCGCGGCCGGACCGTCGAGCGCAAGGAGTTCGTCTTGACGGCAATGCCGGCCGAGGCCCTGGCCAGAAGCGTGACGGAACTAGGCGTCGACGTGCTGCTCTGCGCCGCGATTTCCGAGACTCTGCGCACCGCGCTCGAACGCGCGGGAGTGGCCGTCGAGACGCATCTCTGCGGCCAGGTCGACGCCTTGATCGAGGCTTTTCATGCCGGGCATTGGCGCCGATCCGAGTTCCGCATGCCGGGGTGCTGGGATCCGCATGGCCCGCTCCGGCTGCGGCGCAGCGGATGCCGATCTCAGGGACGGATGCAGCCTGCTGGAGGCGCCAAGCCCAGCCAAAAACATGCATAACACGATCGCTGTCACTGTCCTGGTCGAAAACACGGCGCGGGACCGCGGGCTGATGGGAGAGCACGGACTCGCTTATCACATTCAGGCGGGAGAGCACACCCTGCTTTTCGATACCGGCCAGACTGCCCTGGTCACCCAGAACGCCCGGAGACTGGGTATCGATCTATCGCGCCTCGACGCACTGGCCCTCAGCCACGGGCATTACGACCACACAGGCGGCCTCCACGCCGTGCTCGAAATCGCGCGCGACGCCAAGCTTTACGCCCATCCGGCGGCTTGCGCCCGACGGTTCGCTCGAAATCCCGACGGCACCGCACGCGATGTCGGGATTGGCAGGGAGAATCTCGACGCAATTCGGGCGCACCCGGAGGGCATCCATGAGACTACGACTGCCACGGAGGTAGCACAGGGCGTGTTCTTGACCGGCGAGATCCCGCGCGCGACCGACTTCGAGGATGTGGGCGGCCCGTTCGTCCTCGACCAAAGGGGGCTCGATGCCGATCCGATCGTCGACGACCAGGCTTTGTTCTTCGACACGGCGGATGGCGTCGTCGTGCTGCTTGGGTGTGCGCACGCGGGGGTGGTCAACACCTTGCGGCACATCCGGCAGATCACAGGCGGACGTCCCATTCACACCGTGCTGGGCGGCATGCATCTGCTGGCGGCCGGGCCTGAGCGCATGAACCGCACGGTCGAGGCGTTGCGTGAGGAGGAGGTCCGGCGACTCGGACCGGCCCATTGCACGGGAATGGCCGCGACAGCGCGGTTGTGGCACGAGTTTCCGCAGGCCTGCACGGTGTGCGCTGTCGGCAGCCGTTTCACGTTTGAACGTTGAATGGATCGGTGCAGAATGCCGCTCGACATGATTATGAAACTGCCGCACGCACTTGGATTGAGTTTGGCGTTTGGGCTGGGTGGGCTGCCAGTCGCGGCTCAGGATGCAGGCCAAATCAGCTCAGTCGACCAACTGCAGCAGCAATTGCAGCAGTTGCGGCAGCAATTCGAGGAAACGCAGCGTCAGCAAAGCGCGCAGATCGAGGCGCTCCAACGGCAAATCGAAGCCCTGCAGGCCAAACCAACAGTCCAGGCACCCGCCCCGTCGCTGCCTCCAACAGCACCCCCCCTGCCCGCCCAACCTGAATCTCCCCCCTCGGTCGCGCTTCCGGAAGCGGCTGCGCGAACCTGGACGCCCTCGCAACCCATCCCAGTCGTGCGCTCCGGTCAAGACTACCTGAATCTCAGCTTCAAAATGTTGGCGACGGCCGGCCTGTCCACGTCGACGGAGGTGGGCGAGGAGATCGAGTTAGGACATCACGATCCTGCGGGGCGCGGCTTCACCCTTCAATCTGCGGAAATTGCCCTGGACGGCGCCGTCGATCCGTATTTCCGCGGTTTCGGCAACATCTGCATGAGCGTGGATCCGGACGGTGAAACGCACGTCGACCTGGGCGAGGTCTACTTGCTGACAATGGCCCTGCCGGCAAATCTGCAGGTGAAGGCGGGCCTTTTTCTGGCCGAGTTCGGGCGGCAAAACCAGCAGCACGCCTATCAGTGGGACTTCGTCGATCAGCCGATCATTCTCGATCGGCTTCTCGGGCCGCACAGCCTGCGCGATCCGGGCGCCAGGCTCTCGTGGCTGGTTCCGACTCCCTTTTACACCGAGCTGATGCTGGGCGCGTTCAACGGCCAGGGACACTCGGCCTTCAGCTTCCGGTCGCACGACTACGATGGGACCCACGGACGCACCTCGCTCGAACGCGAGTTGCACGGACTGGGCGACCTCCTCTACGTGCCGCGTCTCGCCAGTTCCTTCGACCTGAGCGACACGCAGACTCTCGTCGCCGGGGCGTCCGGCGGCTTCGGCCCCAACAATTCCGGCGCCGACGCGGACTCCCAAATCTACGGGCTGGATCTCTACTGGAAATGGAAGCCGGTCAGCGCCGAGCATGGATTCCCATTTCTCGCCTGGCAGACCGAGGGACTTTATCGGCGTTACGATGCGGGAGCCGATCCCGAGCGCGACTTGCCTTCGGAGGCTCTGAAAGACTGGGGCTTCTACTCACAGATCATGTGGGGATTTAAGCGGCGATGGGTGGCCGGTCTGCGCGGCGAGTGGGCGGATGGCAATGCCGGCGCCTGGGACGCAAGCGATCGTTTTCGAGGGGAGCGGATTCGCTTTTCCCCGAATCTGACCTACTATCCGACTGCGTTCTCGAAGATTCGGCTCCAATACAACCTGGATGACGGGGACCGGTTCGGCACCGAGCATTCGGTCTGGCTGCAAGGCGAGTTCCTCCTCGGCACTCACGGCGCCCACAAATTCTGACATCCGTTCCGCTATGAACAGACTCGACCAACCGCGTGCCAACTCACGCACCCGCTGGCCCTCGCTCCTCCTGGCCGCATGCGTTTTGTCGTCCCCGACGGCCTGGGCCAAGCTCCGGGTGGTGACAACGACGCCCGATTTCGCCGCCATCGCCGCCGAGATCGGCGGCGACCGCGTCGAGGTCACGTCGCTGGGCAAACCGACCGAGGATCCGCACTTCATCGACGCGCGACCCAGTTTGATTCTCAAATTGAACCGCGCGGACGTGCTCGTGGAGGGCGGGGCGGAACTCGAGATCGGCTGGCTGCCGCCGCTGATGGACAGCGCGCGCAACCCGAGGATCCAGCGCGGCGCGCCCGGCAATGTCTACGCGAGCGAAGGAATCGAGATGCTCGAAGTCCCGTCGGTGCTCGACCGCTCGATGGGCGGGGTGCATCCGGTCGGCAACCCGGCGTTCATGACCGATCCAGTCAACGCCCGGATTGTCGCCGAGCGTCTGGCCAGGGTGTTCGGCCAGCTCGACTCGAAAGCGAGCGACTCTTTCAACGCGAACCTGAAGAGGTTCTCCGACAAACTCGCTGGAAAGCTGATCGAGTGGCAGAACCGCCTGGCACCGTTCAAAGGCAGCCGGATCGTGGCGTATCACAACTCGTGGCCTTACTTCGCCCGCCGGTTCGGACTTCAGATCGATCTCTTCCTCGAACCGAAGCCCGGACTGCCGCCCACGCCAACCCATTTGGCTCAGGTCATGGCCAAAATGAAGGAAAGCGGCGCGCGGGTGATCCTCGTGCAGCCCTATCTCAACCGGCACACAGCGGAGAGTGTCGCCCGCCACACAGGGGCCGTAGTGGTCGACGCCGCCGGCTTCCCGGGCGGGGTCAAGGGGACGGAGGGCGACTACTGCAAGTTCATGGATCATCTGGTCAATGCCTTGGCCGATGCCTTGGGAGGCAAGACACCGTCGACCCAGCAATGACGAGCATGGAACCACTCAACATTCTGGAGATGCTTGTCATTCTCAAGTGGCCGCTGATCGCGAGCCTCACGTTGCCCTGGCTGCTGGTCTATCTGGGCCTGCACGTCGTGCAGCGCGAGATCATCTTCGTCGACCTCGCCCTGGCACAAGTGGCGGCCTTAGGCACCTGCGTCTCGCTCCTCATGGGCTGTCATCTCCATTCCTGGCAAAGCTACGCCTGGTCGGCCGCCTTCACCGTCGTCGGCGCCGTGGTCTTCACGCTCACCCGCAGCCGGCATCCGCGCGTGCCGCAGGAGGCGCTGATTGGGATTGTCTATGTGGTAGCGGCCGCCGCCGGAATCCTGATCCTCATGCGGAGCACCGGCGGCAAGGAAGAGCTGCAACGTTCGCTCGTTGGGGAGTTGCTGGTTGTGCCCCCGCGTGAAGTGCTCCAGACCATCGGCTTGTACCTGGGCATCGGGGCGGTGCATTACGTCTTTCGCCGGAAATTCCTCGCGATCTCTAAAGATCCCGACGCCGCAGCCCGATCCGGGCTCTCCGTTCGAGCGTGGGATTTCCTCTTCTACGTGACCTTTGGCTTCGTGGTCACGAGCTTCGTGCATATCGGAGGGGTCCTGCTCACCTTCTCGTACCTGATCGTGCCCGCCGTATGCGGCAATTACCTGGCCCACACCCTGCGCCGACGCCTGGCGATCGGCTGGACCGTCGCCACCCTCGCCAGCCTGGCAAGCCTCTGCCTGACGCCGGCCCTCGACCTGCCTGTCGGGGCCACGACCGTATGCATGCTGGGGCTTCTGCTGGCAATCACGATGGCCTTGGCGCACTGGGTCCCGGCACCGCAAACGCGACCGGCCGCCGCGGACACCCTGGCCGCCGCCCGCAGCCAGAGCGACACATGAGGAGAGACAATGAACCCGAAACAACACATGAAAATCGCTATCCCTCTCGTTGCCGGACGCTTGTCCGAGCACTTCGGTCATTGCGAACAATTCGCCCTGATCGACGCCGATCTGGAATCCAAGCACATCGTCAGTCAAACCCGTGTGGTTCCCCCGCCGCACGAGCCGGGAGTGCTGCCGCGCTGGCTCCATGAACAAGGGGCGAAGGTGATCATTGCCGGCGGCATGGGCCGGCGCGCCCTGGATTTGTTCATCCAGAACGGCATCGCCGTCCATACCGGCATCGCGGGCGCTTCGCCCGAAGAGTTGGCCCACGCATTCCTAACGGGCGCTCTGGGCGACACCACGCCGACCTGTGGACATGGGCGGGGAGAGGAGCACCATCACCATCACGGATGCCACCACGACGCCGGATCGAGCCACCAACCATGAAGGTCGCCATCTCAACACAGGGACCCCAACCGAACTCGGCCCTCGAACCGCGTTTCGGGCGCGCGCGCTATTTTCGGATCGTCGACACTGAGACCGGGCAGCAGACCGTAGTGGACAATGGCCACGCGGCCGGTGCCGTCCAAGGCGCCGGCCCCAGGGCGGTCCAGATGCTGGCCCGTCTGGGCGTCGAAGCCGTCCTGACCGGCCATGTCGGTCCCAAGGCATGGACCGCGCTCGAATCGAGCAAGATTCAGGCGTATGCGGTCAACGGCGGGTCGATCGAGCAGAGCGTGCGCGCCCTGATGGCCGGCCAACTTCGGGCCATGTCGTGCGCCGAAACGGAAGGGCGCGGGTGATGAGAAGCGCGCTGGAATGCATT
>DAOOQY010000160.1:0-8047 GCA_035389025.1 Verrucomicrobiota bacterium | reverse complement strand
ACCGCAAAGTCCGTCTCCGCCACCACTCTCGCCTCGATGCTCTTCTTGAACCGCCGCACCCACTTCGTCGCCCAACCGCTCCCGGCCGAGGCCCAGTTCGCCCCGGCCTTCTCGGTGAATGTGGGCGATTGCGATGCCGACGGTCACGAGGACCTCTTTCTCAGCCAGAACTTCTTCGCCCTCAGACCCGAAGTGCCGCGCCTGGACGGCGGACGCGGCCTGTGGCTGCGAGGCGATGGACACGGGCAGTTGACCGCCGTCCCCGGCCAGGTTTCCGGCGTGGCAGTCTATGGAGAGCAGCGCGGCGCCGCCCTCGGCGATTTTAACCGGGACGGTCGGGTCGACCTCGCCGTAACCCAGAACGGCGGACCGACGCGTCTCTTTCTGAACACGGCGCCCCGGCGCGGTCTGAGCGTCCGCCTCGAAGGCCCTCGAGGCAATCCGATGGCCATCGGCGCGCGCATGCGACTTTGGCACGGGACAACCCCCGGCCCAATCCGCGAAGTCCGGGCTGGCAGCGGCTACTGGTCTCAAGACGCCGCGACCCAGGTGATGGGCAGTTCGGAACCGCCGACCAGCATCGAGGTCTTCTGGCCTGGTGGGAAAGCCGTCCGCTTTCCGCTCGATGCCGAGACCTCCGAATGCGTCATCCCGATCGAGGGCACACTGCGGGTTGCGCAGGTTCTCACGGCTCCTCCCACTCGCGCGCCAAAGCGCTGAGGCGCATGACGCGACTGAGCAACTCGGGCAGCCGATCCAGGCGCAGCGCATTCGCGCCGTCGCTCAGGGCACGCGGAGGGTCCTCGTGCACTTCGCAGAAAAGACCGTCGATGCCCGCGGCCGCACCGGCTCGGGCGAGCGTCTCGATGAACTCCGGCTGCCCTCCACTGCGGTTCCCGCCGCCGCCGGGCAGTTGGACGGCGTGCGTGACATCGAGCACGACAGGACAGCCAAATCGCCTCAGGATCGGGATCGCGCGCAGGTCCACAACCAGGTTCTGGTAGCCGAACGTCGTCCCCCGTTCGGTCAGCAGGATGCGGTCGTTGCCCGTGCTCCGCACCTTCTCGACGATCAGTCCCATGTCCGACGGGGCGAGGAATTGCCCTTTCTTCACGTTGACGACGCGCCCGGACGCGCCGACGGCCAGCAACAGATCGGTCTGTCGGCACAGAAAGGCCGGCACCTGGAGAATGTCACAGACCTCAGCTGCCGGGGCGACCTGGGCCACGTCATGCACGTCCGTCAGCAGGGGGAGATCCAGGCGGGCCTTGATGGCGCGCAGAATCCTCAACCCCTCGATTAGACCCGGCCCCCGGTACGAACTCAGGGCTGAGCGATTGGCTTTGTCGAACGAGGCCTTGAACACAAAGGGCAGCCGCAAGCCGGAAGTGAGAGCGGCCAGACGTTCCGCCAGCCCGACGGCGTGCGCCTCGCTCTCGATCACGCACGGCCCGGCGATCAAGAAAAGCGGCTGCCTCGCCCCCAACCGGAGCGGGCCGAGTTCGATCTCGCGCATGGCGGTCATCCGAGGCGCCCACTCTGAATCCGCTCCGCCACGGAAGCAAGCAGCGGAGTGGCTATTCCATGCGAGATGCGGGCTGGCCCGGACATATCACGCTTCGCGGAGAACCGTAACCGGGCCAGTTCCGCCAGAGACCACGATCAGCGCCGTCTCACGACGGCGGCGACGGCGGCTCTGCAGCCGCGGCCCCAGCGCCAATTCATGAAGTGGAGCGGCGACGGCCCGTCGCAGGGAAACGCCGCCTTCACTTGACATGGCGGGGGACGAGCCGTCCCACTCCGGCCTTCTTGCGTTCATGAATGGGCCCTGCCGCGGCCCGCTGTTCAAGAGAATCCTTGAAACAGGCGAGCGACAGGGGCCAAACTCGGTCCGATTGCATTGGGTTTTGGGTGGCAAGGATTTGTGAACACTATGGACCAGCAGTCTTCCAACACGGCCGCCTCACCGAAGGTGCGGGCGGGGACAGCCGCCGAATCCACGGCGGCGCCGGAGTGGTTGGCCACGCACGAGCAACTGCTTGGGCTGGCACTCGAGAACGAGCGTCCGGATCGTGTCCACCGGTTTCTGAACGGGATGTTGGGGCGCATGCGGGAGCGGGGTTTCGCCGCGCCTCGATCCACGAGCACGCCTTACGTGAACACGATTGCGCCGGATCGTCAGCCGGCGTTGCCCGGGGATCGGGCGCTCGAGAAGCGGATCAAGAGCTACATCCGGTGGAATGCCATGGCCATGGTGGTCAATGCCAACCGCCAACACGGCGGGTTGGGCGGGCACATCTCGACCTACGCGTCGAGCGCAACGCTCTACGAAGTCGGGTTCAACCACTTCTTTCACGGCGCCGGTCCCGACCGCGCGGCCGACCTGGTTTTTTTCCAGGGGCACGCGTCCCCCGGTATCTACGCGCGGGCGTTTCTGGAACGTCGTCTCGATGAGCATCATCTGCAGCATTTCCGGCAGGAACTGGCCGAGGGCGGCGGGTTGTCGTCGTATCCGCATCCCTATCTGATGCCCGAGTTTTGGCAGTTTCCCACCGTGTCGATGGGGCTGGGGCCGATCCTGTCGATCTACCAGGCGCGGTTCAACCGCTATCTCCGGGCGCGCGCGCTTGTGCAGGGGCGCGAGCCGAAGGTCTGGTGCTTTGTCGGCGACGGCGAGACCGACGAGCCCGAGACCCTCGGCTCGCTCACGCTCGCGGCTCGCGAGAATCTCGACAATCTCATCTGGGTGGTGAACTGCAATCTGCAGCGCCTGGACGGTCCCGTGCGGGGCAACGGCAAGATCATCCAGGAACTCGAAGCCGCGTTTCGGGGGGCGGGGTGGAATGTCATCAAGGTGATTTGGGGATCGGATTGGGACCCGCTGCTTGCGGCGGACAAGACGGGGCTTTTGCTTAAGCGGATGGAGGAGGCGCTCGATGGCGATTACCAGAAGTACTCGGTCGAACCGGGCAGCTACACACGCCGCCACTTCTTCGGCAAGTATCCCGAATTGCTCGAACTGGTGAATCATCTGACCGACAGCCAGATTCACCGCCTGCTGCGCGGAGGGCACGATCCGGTCAAGGTCTATGCCGCCTACCAGGCGGCCGTCACGCATCACGGGGCGCCTTCCGTCATTCTGGCCAAGACCATCAAGGGCTACGGGCTGGGGGAGGCGGGCGAGGGCCGAAACATCTCGCATCAGCAAAAGAAAATGAACGAGAAGGAACTCCGCGAGTTCCGCGCCCGATTCGCCGTGCCGATTCGGGACGAAGAGATCGCCGAGACCCCGTTCTACCGCCCGCCGGCCGACAGTCCGGAGACCATCTATCTCCTCGAACGCCGGCAGGCCCTGGGCGGCTTTGTTCCCGAGCGCAAGGTCAGCGCGCCGCCGCTCGAAGCCCCGCCTCGGGAGTTCTACGCCGAGTTCGCCAAGGGCTCGGGCAAGATGGCCGTGTCCACCACGATGGCCTTCGTGCGTCTGCTCAGCCTCCTGTTGCGCCACAAAGGAATCGGGCCGCGCATCGTTCCGATCATACCCGACGAGGCCCGCACCTTTGGCATGGACGCGCTGTTCCGCGAGATCGGCATCTACTCGCCCAAAGGCCAGCTCTATGAGCCGGTCGATGTGAAATCGCTGTTGTATTACCACGAGTCGCAGAATGGCCAAATCCTCGAGGAGGGGATCACCGAGGCCGGAGCGATGGCGTCGTTCATCGCCGCCGGAACGGCCTACGCCACGCACGGGGTGAATCTGGTCCCCTTCTACACATACTATTCGATGTTCGGCCCGCAGCGGATCGGCGATCTCATCTGGCTGGCCGGCGACATCAAGGCCAAGGGCTTTCTGTTGGCGGCAACGGCCGGGCGCACGACGCTCAACGGCGAAGGGCTGCAGCATCAGGACGGCCACAGCCTGCTGCTGACAAGCACGGTCCCGTCGCTGGTGACCTACGACCCGGCGTTCGCCTACGAACTGGCGGTGATCGTTCGGGACGGCGTGCGGCGGATGTACGAGGAGGGGGAGGCACTCTGCTATTACCTCTGTCTGTACAACGAGAACCAGGTGATGCCACCCATGCCCGATGACGTCGAGGACGGGATTCTCAAGGGGCTCTATCGCTTCAAGCCAGGAGTCGCGGGACGCCGCCCCAAGGCCCACATCTTCGGCAGCGGCCCGATCCTGAGCGAGGCGCTCCGGGCCCAGGAGATTCTCGCCGAACGCTACAAGGTGTCGGCGGATGTCTGGAGCGCGACCAGCTACAAGCTCCTCCGCCACGACGCCCTCCGCGCCCGGCGTTGGAATATTCTCCACCCGACCGAGCCGCACAGAAAATCCCACCTCGAATCCCTTCTCGGAAAGGAGAAGGGCGTGTTTGTGGCGGTGTCGGACAACATGAAGGCCGTGCCGGACATGATCGCCCCATGGGTGCCGGGCGGGCTGACCACGTTGGGCACGGACGGATTCGGACGCAGCGACACCCGCGAGAAACTGCGCCGGTTCTTCGAGATCGACGCCGAGACGACTGTGGTGGCGACGCTCTACAGCCTGGCCGAGAAGGGAACGGTCGGACGCCACCTCGTCGCCCGCGCCATCAAGGACCTGGGCGTGGACCCGGACAAGGTCCATCCGCAGATCGTTTGACCCCAGTCGATGTTGGCGCTTGTTTTTTCAATTCGCGGTCCCCGAGGGCCCGTCGTAGAAAGGCCCCATGAACGAGACGATTGGCGCGGGGCGCGGGGCGATGCCGGTGGGGACGAGCGATGCGATGCGGCCGGGGCGGTCACCGGCGCACCTGGCGGCGGCTGGGGGGCCGTTCCAGGGCGATCGATCCGTGCCGGGGTTGGCAGCTTCGGCTGAGGCGCAGGGTGCAGAGGGGGTCCAGACGCGTGGCGACCGGTTCTTTGCCAGGATCGCCAGGGAAGCGCCGTTTACCAGGATGCATCCGAGGGTCGCGGCGTTCTTCAAGGACTATCTGGCAAAGGAGAAGGCGGTGGCGTTCGGGGAGCGCTTCGTGGTGAACACGCACTTCCCGCCGTATCCGAGCCCGGCGTTCGATCGGTTGGCCGAGCAGTTCGGGGAGATCGGCAACGCGGCCGCGCGCCGCCTCTACTCGGTGACGCTTGCGGTGACCAATCGCTGTCCCTTCCGGTGCTGGCACTGTTACAATGCGGGGCGCAGCCAGCAGGACCTGCCGCTTGCAGTGTTGCGCGATCTGGCAGCCCAACTGCAGGACCGAGGCGCCGTCATGGTGACCCTGACGGGGGGCGAGCCGTTGCTGCGGGAGGACCTGCCTGAGATTGCCGCGGCGTTCGACGCGCGTTCGTGCCTGATTCTGGGGACCACAGGCGAGGGGCTGTCACCCGAGCGCGCCGTCGAGTTGAAGCACCGGGGCGTGTTCGCCGCGGGCATCAGCCTCGATTCGCACCTGGCGGTCGAGCACGACCGGCTGAGAGGACGGCCGGGGGCGTTCGAGTCCGCCCTGCGCGCCCTTGGTGTGGCGCGGGACGCGGGGCTCTATCCGTACGTCGTGTCGGTGGCGACCCGTGAGTTTCTTGTGCGGGAGCGTTTCATGCCTTTTCTGCGCTTTGCCGCGGCGGCCGGCGCGTGCGAGGTTCATCTGCTCGAACCGAGCGCCTCGGGCCGGCTGGCGGCGCAGGCCGGGGTGCTGCTGACCGCGGCGGAGCGCCGGCGAATCTTCGAGTACCAGGCCGAAGTGGCTCAGGACAGCACGTTGCCGATTCTGTCCAGCTTCGCCTACCTCGAGTCTCCCGCGGCCTTCGGCTGCGGCGCGGGTCTCACGCATCTCTACATCGACGGCAGCGGCGAGGTCTGTCCGTGCAACCTGGTGCCGCTCTCCTTTGGCAATGTCGCGCGCGAACCGCTCGACACGATTCTCGGGCGCATGGGGCGCTGTTTTAGCCGGCCGCGCACCGTGTGTGTGGGCCGCATCCTGGCCGGGCGGACCCCGTCGACCGCCCTGCCCCTGGGACCCGAGCAGTCTCTGGCGATTTGCGAACAACACTTGCCGCAGGCCCACGCCCTGCCGCGCTTCTTCAGAATCCGGGATGCGGCGGGCGGAGCGGACGTGGGGGCGGCGGAGTTGCGCAAGGCGTATGACCGGGTGCGGGACGACTACGACGAGTTTTGGGTCACGGCCGCCGGGGCGCCGGTTGAACGCCTGATTGCGGATCTGGCGCTCAGGGGCGGCGAACGTGTGTTCGAGGCGGGCTGCGGCACGGGATTCGCCACGGCCCAACTCGCCCGTCACGCCGGGGACGTGCTGGCCGTCGACCTGTCGGAAGGCATGATGACGCGCGCTCGAAGGCGCCTCGATGAGGCGGGTGTCAGAAACGTTCGGTTTCAGGCCGGGGACGCACTCGATGCTTTGGGCGCCGGCGGGCTGTTCGACCTGGTGTTTTCGAGTTGGGTCCTGGGTTACATCCCGATGGCGCCGTTTCTCGCGGCGGCGCATCGGGCCCTGACGGGCGGCGGGCGTCTGGCGTTCATTGTGCACAAGGAGCAGTCGCCGCGAGAGCCGCTCGAAGTTTTTGGCGAACTGGTGGCTGAGGACCCGTCCGTGCTCCTCAAGCGCGTTACGTTCGATTTCCCGCGCAACGCGGACCACGTTCGCACGCTCGTGTCGGCGGCCGGGTTCGGGGTCCAGACCGTCAGCGAGGGCGAGGTTGTCTTTCGGTATCCGACGGCGCGGCAGGTGCTTGATCATCTGCTCAAGTCCGGCGCCGGAACCGCCTTCTACGATGCGATTGACCCGGACCGCCGCGAAGCTCTCACCGAGCGTTTTCTCGAGAACCTGACGCGCCGCCAAACGCCCGGGACCGGGTTCGAGGTCCGGCACGAGTACGTGGCGTGCGTGGCCGTCAAATCCTGACGTTCGGCCTGGCGAGGGAATGCAAGAAGGCGCCGGGATCAGCGCGATTGGGGCGTGTCGGTGGCGGAGGCTGGCGCGGCCAGGCGCGGCTCGGTGCGGAGCCGGAGTTGACCGCAGGCGGCGTCGATGTCGTCACCCCGCTCGCGGCGGAGCGTGACCTTGGCGCCCTCCCTTTGGAGAGCGGCGAGGAAGAGTTCCTGGCGGGGTTGGGGGGGCCTTTGCCAAGGGAGACCGTCGACGCGATTGTACGGGATGAGATTGACCTTTGCGTGGAGGCGTCGGGCGAGGGCGGCGAGAGGCCGGGCCTGGTCGAGGCCGTCATTGACTCCGCTGATGAGAATGTACTCGAAGGTGATGAGGCGTCCTTTGACCTCTTGGTAGGCCTCGCACGCGGCGATCAGATCGCGGAGCGGGTGCTTGCGGTTGATCGGCATCAGGCGATTGCGCACGGCGTCGGTGGCGCCGTGGAGGGAGATGGCGAGCCGGAACTGGTGGGGCTCGCAGGCCAGGCGCCGAATCTGGGGGCAGAGGCCGCTGGTGGACACAGTGATTCTGCGGGCGCCGATGTTGGCGCCCCAGGGCGCATTGAGGATGCGGAGGGCGCGGATGAGGTTGTCGTAGTTGGCCAGCGGCTCGCCCATGCCCATGACGACGAGGTTGTCAATGCGGCTGCAGCGTTGGGCGGCCAGGACCTGCTCGACGATCTCGTCGGCGCCGAGGTTGCGTCTGAAGCCGCCGAGTCCGCTGGCGCAGAACGCGCATCCGTACGCGCAGCCGACCTGGGTCGAGATGCAGAGCGTCTGGCGGCTGGTGTCCTCGTCGGCGCCCGGTGCCGCCGGGCTGGCGGGGATGAGGACGCTTTCGATGAGGGCACGATCCTCGAGGCGCCACAGGAATTTCTGAGTGGCGTCGGACGATCCCTGCTGGGCGACGAGTTCAAGCGTGGTGAGTGCGTAGTGTTGCGCCAGGCGCTCGCGCAGGCGCCGCGGCAGATTGGTCATGGCGTCCCAGCCCGGCGCCCGCCGGGCGTAGAGCCACTCGACCATCTGGGTGGCGCGGTAGCCGGGCTCGCCCCAGTCATGCAGTTGGGCCTGCAGGTCCTCGAGCGATTGGGACTTGATCGGGCAGAGCGGCACGGATCACTGTTTCGCGGG
>DAOOQY010000159.1:0-8052 GCA_035389025.1 Verrucomicrobiota bacterium | reverse complement strand
GGAAATCCACCAATTATCGCGAAGAAGTCGCCATCAATTACCGTGCAACCGCTCAATCTCCTGATGGCGAGTTCGCCCTTCGTCTATCTGCCGGACTACTCCGGGATTGCGTTCCTGCACGTCTGGAATGGTATCCAGGAGGACTTGTTCCCGAAGCGGTTTTGTTCATTGATCCAGGCTGCGTACGAGAACTTCTTTGTGGAGTGTTCGGTAGAGCCGGTGGCCGACTACCGCGAATTCGTCGAGAAACTCGACAGTCTGGACCGCATCACCGAGATGAGTGCGAAGGTGCATCCGCCGAATCCGCTGTTCGGGCATCTATGGAGTTCTTTGAAGGACTACATCGTCCATCGGAATGCCGAAGAGGTCGCGGTGAGAGAGAAGAAGCCTGATGGAGACGGAATCAAGACGGCGCTGCGCGAACTGATGCGGGACCTGCTTGCCGAACCGCCCGCTCCGCGACGTGCAGAGCCGGCCACAGGACAACGTGCGGTGGACATGACGGACGCAGCGATGCTGATGGCAGCGGACGGGTACGGGCACGGCAGGGTCATCGGAGAGCACCGAGGCGAGGAGATCGTTATTCGGACGTCTGATACGCACAAGAGCTTCCTTCATCCCAAAGACCCAGTTCCGGCGGAACTCGCGGCAGCGGCAGCCAACTTGTTCAAAGTGATCTCGGATGAAAGGCACATGGAGCATTGATGAAGGGCATGGTTTCCATAATCCGGTCGTTCTTCGTCTCGCTGGAGTTTGTCGTTTCGATAAGCGGCGTGCTGCTGTGCTTCCTTTTCCCCGAATGGTTCTTGTCATTGAGCCAGCGAGTCGGGCAGCAGTCTGATGTCTTGAAGTATGCGGGGCTGTTTCCGGCTGGCCTCGTGGCCTACAGTCTCAGGGCAAGCAGAAGCATCTTGTTTCCTGATGGTGACAAACACTCCATCCTGCAGGGGTGGTCGGGTTACTGGGAACTCAAATGCAGCGTCGTTGCAGGCATCGTTTACAGCCTAGCGTTTGCCCTGGCTGGAGTCGGGACGCTGCTCTTCGACTGGAAGAATCCGGCCGCTTACCAATCGGCCGTGTTGCTCACCGCGGTCGTTGGTGCCTTGACCGTCTCAGGCACGTTGTTCCAAGCGAACATCCGAATCGAGGAGCTATTCCGAGAGCACTCGAAGCCGAAAGGGTCAGCGTGATGCCATCTTTCGGTAAACGGCGGACGAGTTTCCGCGGTCAGCGGCTTGTCGGAAACAGCTTGTGAAACACGCTGCATTCTGTCACAAATAGTAGGTGCTTTTTGTGACAATAGGTGTCGGATGAAACTGACGCAACCCATTGATAATGCGATTCTCCGATCGATGCGGGCTGCTCCGGCTGCCTCGGTATTTTCGCCGAGGCATTTCGCCGATCTCGGCAGTGCGGAGGCGGTCCGGAAAGCGCTGAGTCGTTTGGCGAAGGCTGGAAGGCTCCAGCGGGTTCGCCGCGGGCTTTACCACCTGCCACGTCCGCATCCGATCATCGGCCAGACTGGGCCGGACATCATGGCGACGGTGCGGGCATTGATGGAGGGCAGCCACGCGCAGTGGCAGTTCGCCGGGGCCTATGCCGCAAATGCGCTCGGGTTGTCCGACCAGGTTCCGGCCAAGATCATTATCCTGACCGACGGGATTCCGCGAAAAGTGGCGCTGGGGAAGCTGACGCTGGTGTTTCGCCGCGCTTCACCGCGCAACCTGCTGGGTGCAGGTCGCCGGGCCGGTCTGGTGGTCCAGGCATTGCGTTATCTGAAGGGCAGCCCGGAGATGGCGAACCATGTGGCTCGGCTTCGGAGGGACTTGGACGCGGGAACCAAGAAGGATTTGGCAGCACTCGCGTCGAAGCTGCCAGCCTGGATGAAACCACTCGCGCAGGAAATCTCCCAAAACTGACATGGATACAGTGCTCCAACTCGGGCAACGCCAGCGCATCGAACTCTTTGAGCAGACAGCGCAGCAAACGGGCTTTGACGCGGTGATTGTCGAGAAGGACTTCTGGGTCTGCTGGACGCTGAAGGAACTGTTCCGGCTGCCGGCCATCGGCGAGCACCTGATTTTCAAGGGCGGCACGTCGTTGTCGAAGGTGTTCAAGGTCATCGAGCGGTTCTCGGAGGACATTGACGTTTCGATTGACCGGAGCTTTCTCGGCTTTGGCGGCACCAACGAGCCGGAGGCCGGGGCGAGCAACAAGGAGAAGCAGCGGCGCATTGACGGGCTGAAGGCTGCGTGCCAACAGAAGATTGCGAAGGAACTGCTACCTGCGCTTGAAGCCGCCATCAAGGCCAAGGTGCGCGCAGCCGATAAGTGGGCATTGCGGTCGGATGCCGATGATCCTGACCAGCAGACGCTGCTGTTCGACTATCCAACGAGCTTCCCGCCGGATGCCGTTGGCTACGTCCGGCGCATGGTGAAGATCGAGATGGGCGCGCGGGCCGACCATTGGCCGAGCGAAAGCAGGACGATCACGCCTTACGTGGCCGAGCAGTTTCCGAAGGGGTTCAAGGAAGGGAACTGCATGGTGAAAGTGCTGTCTGCAGACCGGACGTTCTGGGAGAAGGCGACCATTCTGCACGCGGAGTTTCATCGGCCTGCGGACAAGGCCATGCCGGAGCGTTTCTCGCGGCACTACTGCGATTTCTACGAGATGGTCCGACGGGGCGTGGGCACATGCGCCGTTGCGAAACTCGACTTGCTGGCGCGGGTGGCGCAGCACAAGAACCTGTTCTTCAAAACGAGTTGGGCGCGTTACAGCGAGGCGGCCAAAGGCACGCTGCGGGTGATGCCGCCGGAGCATCGGGTGAAGGCGCTGCGGGACGATTACGCGAAGATGCAGCAGATGTTCTTCGGCGAACCGCCAGCCTTCGATGACATCCTCGCCCTCCTGCGCCAGTGGGAATCGGAGTTCAACCAGCAATGATCTATGGCACTGACGAACCATGACCGTGTCGGCAAGGCGCTGGAGGTGTTCAACGCGGGGCTTCTCCCTTTCGTCGAGCGCGAGTTCAAAGCCGCGCATGGCGACGGGTGGTTCGAGAAGGCCAACGCGATTCTGGGGCGCAACCAGCTCGGCAAGTCGCCGGATTCGCCGCAGTGGGACACCGCTTCCCTCTTGCGCATCATGTGGGATGCCTGGACCGAGGTGTTCGGCCAGACGCTGGGCCGGGCGGAGCGGAGCCTGGTGAGCGAATTGATGGAAGTTCGCAACAAGTGGGCGCACCAGAAACCGTTCAGCGGCGACGACGCCTATCGGGCGCTGGACAGCATGCAGCGGCTGCTCAACGCCGTCGCGGCGCCGAAAGAGGTCGAGGAACTCGAACGCCAGAAGATGGAACTGATGCGGCTGCGCTTCGACGAGCAGGTGCGTCACGAGAAGCGCAAAGCCGCGGGAGCGATGACCGAGGGACAGCCCGTCGCCGGCCTGAAGCCGTGGCGTGAGGTGATCGTGCCCCACCCGGATGTTGCCTCCGGGAAGTACCAGCAGGCTGAGTTCGCCGCCGACCTTTGGCAGGTGTATCTCGGCGAGGGCTCGCCGGAGTATCGCGATCCCGCAGAATTTTTCCGGCGCACGTACTTGACCACCGGCCTCAAGGACCTGCTCGCGCGGGCCATGCTCCGACTGGGTGGCAAAGGGGGCGATCCGGTGGTGGAGTTACAGACCAACTTCGGCGGCGGGAAGACGCACTCGATGCTGGCGCTGTTCCACCTGTTTTCGGGGGTGGCGGCGCGGGAACTGGTTGGGTTGGAGCCGGTGTTCGAGCGGACGAAACCGGAGATTCCCAGCGGCGTCCGGCGCGCGGTGATCGTGGGCAACAAACTCTCGCCCGGCCAGCCGCATCGGAAGAAGGACGGCACGGTCATCCACACGCTCTGGGGCGAGTTGGCTTGGCAACTCGGAGGCAAGGAAGGCTACGCCATGCTCAGGCAGGCGGACGAAACGGCCACGAACCCGGGTGATGTGCTTCGCGACCTGTTCAACAAGTACGCGCCGTGCCTGGTGTTGATTGACGAATGGGTGGCGTACGCACGACAGCTCCATGACGCCAGCGATCTGCCCGGAGGGAGTTTCGAGACACACTTCACCTTTGCGCAGACCTTGAGCGAGGCGGCGAAAGCGGCGAAGCAGACGCTGCTGGTGGTCAGCATCCCCGCGTCCACGTCGCCGGGTGGTGTGTCGCCGGATGCCGGGGTCTCGGACGAGGAGGTGGGCGGGAAGCGCGGTCGGGAGGCATTGGTCGCCCTGCGCAATGCCCTGGGACGGGTCGAGGCGCCTTGGAAGCCCGCGAACGCCGAAGAAAGTTTCGAGATCGTGCGGCGGCGCCTGTTCCAGCCTATTGCCGACCCGCAGTTGTACGTGGTGCGGGACGCAGTGGCCAAGGCGTTTTGCGACCTGTACCGGACTCAACACCAGGAGTTCCCGCCGGAGTGCCGGGAAGGCGACTACGAACGAAGGATGAAGACCGCCTATCCGATTCACCCCGAGATCTTTGAACGGCTCTACCAGGACTGGTCGAGTTTGGTGAAATTCCAGCGCACGCGTGGCGTGTTGCGTCTGATGGCGTCCGTCATCCACACGCTCTGGGAGCGGGAGGACAAGAGCGTGCTCATCATGCCCGGCAACCTGCCTTTGGATGAACCTCGGGTGCAGTCGGAGATGACCCGCTACCTCCCGGACGGATGGGACACGGTGATCGAGAAAGACGTGGACGGTGAGACATCGCTTCCGTTGAAGATGGACCGGGAGAAGCTCAACCTCGGCCGGGTATCTGCCTGTCGGCGCGTGGCGCGGACGGTGTTTCTCGGCTCAGCGCCGACTGCTCAGGCGGCCAATCGCGGTGTTGAAGACCGTCGCATCAAGCTGGGCTGCGTTCAGCCCGGCGAGTCGCCGGCGCTGTTCGGCGATGCGCTTCGGCACTTGAGCCAGGCGGCGACTTACCTTTACCTCGATGCGGGGCGCTACTGGTATTCGACTCAACCGACGGTCACCAAATTGGCCGACGACCGGGCGGAGCAGTTGAAGCGCGACCCAGACAAGGTGAACGACGAGATCAAACGCCGCGTCCGGCTCGACCTCCAGAACCGCGGTGAGTTTGCGAAGATTCATGCCTTCCCGGCGGCCAGCGGGGAAGTGTCCGACGAACTCGAAGTCCGGCTGGTGATTTTGGGTGTCGAGCACACCCATTCGCGTGAAGGGGACAGCCCGGCCGTCGAGCAGGCGCAGAAAGTCCTTGATACGCGCGGGAACAGCCCGCGGCTGTACAAGAACACGGTCGTGTTCCTGGCGGCCGACCGTGCCCGGCTGCTCGAACTCGACGAGGCGGTGCGGTACTTCCTCGCCTGGCAGTCCATCGAACAGGACGCTCAGTGTGATCCGCCGTCGCTGAATCTCGACAATTTCCAGAAGCGGCAGACGGCGACGCTGAAGGCGAATGCCGACGCCGCCGCGAAGGCGCGCATTCCCGAGACGTTCCATTGGCTTCTGGTGCCAACGCAATCGGACCCGAAGGTGTCGAAGGTGGAATGGCAGGCGACTCGCCTGCAGGGCCAGGACCCGCTGGCGGTACGTGTCTCCAAGAAGCTGAGGAACGATGGATTGCTGGCGCTGCAATACGGTCCGACGCTGTTGCGGCAGGACCTTGACCGAATTCCCCTCTGGCGCCTGGCTGCCTCCGGCGGTCAGGCAGGCGGCAGCCACGTTGCGGTGAAGCAGATCGTAGAGGACTTCGCGCAATACCTCTACTTGCAGCGTTTGCGGGACCCGGAGGTCCTGCTCAATGCGATCCGCGACGGCGTGAACCTCATGACCTGGCCGACAGATACGTTTGCGTATGCGGAGGCGTGGGATGAGGGGAAGACGCGATATGTCGGCTTGCAGGCGGGACGATTGGTGGCCATCGGCCGGGACAGCACCGGCCTCTTGGTCAAGCCCGACGTTGCTGAGGCCCAGATGAAGGCCGAAGTTCCGCCTTCGGCCCAGGCTCCTGCGCCCAGCGGTGGGCAAGCGCCGCCCGCGATACCTGGCGGGAAGACTACCGTCTCCCCCGCCCCGGCGCCTGCGGCGCCCAAGCCGCCCACACGCTTCTACGGGTCGGTGAAGGTTGATGCTCTGCGCTTGGTACGCGACGCCGGCACGCTCTCGAAGGAAGTGGTCGAACACCTGACCAGCCAACTCGGAGCGGAGGTCGAGATCACGGTCGAAATCCAGGCGCATGTCCCCGGCGGTGTCGCTGAGAAAACGGTCCGTGACGTGAGCGAGAACTGCCGGACGCTCAAGTTCAAGACCGCCGAATTCGAGGCGGAGTAGCCCTGGGTCTACCTTCCTGACGTGCAGCAATGCCTCGGCGTGGCCTCTTACATCTTCCACGGGATTGTGCGTATACCGCGTGCAGTCGGAACTGCTTCCGCTCTGTCGCCTACAGTAATGTCAACTGTTGCGCCGTAGGCTCGCGCAGGTTGCTGACGCCCAGACCGAGAAGTCGCAAGGGACGTGACACCAGCTTCTTTCGCCCCAGCAGGTGACACGCAAGCCGATACATGTCCTTGGCTTCCGTGATCGGTTCCTCGACCGTGAGTTGGCGCGTCAGCGTCGTGAAGTCGCCGTACCGCACTTTCACCTGGATCGTATGCGCCGCCAGGTGTCGCCGCTTGAGCTTGGCCGCGATCTCCGCCGCTTGCTCCCGCAGACACGCCCGGAGCACAGGCCGGTCGTCGGTGTCGTGAAGAAAGGTCTCCTCACCGCTGATGCTCTTGATCTCCTCCCCCAACTCCAGCGGACGGTCATCCTCACCCACCGCGAACTGCTTCAGCTTCGGGCCAAATGACCCGACCAGCGCCCTCAGATCGCCGCTGTAATCCTGCAAGTCGCCCACCGTCCGGATGCCAACTCGCACCAGCACCTGCTCCGTGACCCGGCCCACGCCATACAGGACGCGCGCCGGCAGCGGACGCAGGAATTGGACCTTGTCCCGTTCGGAAACCACGGTGAGCCCGTCCGGCTTCTCGAAATCGCTTGCGATCTTGGCCAGCAGCTTGTTCGAGGCAATGCCGACGGTCGCCGTCAAATCACGTTCCAACCGGATGCGCTGTTTCAACTGCCGGGCAATGGGCACGCACTGGAGCAGCGAGGCGTCGGCGTCCTCCCCCTGGCAGCGCGCGGACAAGTCGAGGTACGCCTCGTCGATGGACATCGGTTCGATCACCGCGCCCGTCTCGGCCATGATCTTGAGAATGAAGCCGGACTCCTCCTTGTACCGGTCCATTCTGGGGCGGACGAAGACGCCCTTGGGGCAGAGGCGACCAGCGGTGGCGCTGGGCATGGCGGAGCGGACGCCGAACTTGCGCGCCTCGTAGCTGGCGGCGCAAACCACACCGCGCTGCGTGGGCGGGGCGCCGACGATGACCGGCTTACCGCGCAAGGCCGGATCATCGCGCTGCTCGACCGAAGCGAAAAACGCGTCCATATCAAGATGGGCGATCACGCGGTGCACTGGGAGGCAGAATGCCATTTCCGGGACGATGAACCAAGGCTTGGACTTTCGCGCGAGATGCGCCCCCTGCAAGATGCTGGCTGGGGAAGACAAGACGCGCAGAAACGCTCAACGTGAAACGTCCAACTCCCGGCTCTTGGCCGTGCGAAGGCTGGTCGAGGACTTGCGCCGCGGGGGCTGCACTGTCACGGGTGGGCATTGAGTCGTCGGAACGGGCAGCAGCCCGGCCAAACGCTTTGTCGCCGTCGGCGGAAGGGACAGCCGTTATCACCGCCCAAGCCCGAGGAGAACGACGACGACGATCACGAACGCCACGAGCAGGATACCCCCACCGGCTCGGACCCGCCGTCGCTGCGCCTCCAGGAAGGTCCTGGCGGCCTCTTTGTTCATGTAGAAACGATCGTGATCGAGTCTGACGAATACGCCGCGTGAGAACATCTGGTCGAAGACCCACGAGCGTCGCATTCCGACATCGGCAAAGGAAATCGCCCTGTCTGGGGAGGTTGCGCCCAGCTCCGCGAACCTGCGGATGAACTTCTTCC
>DAOOQY010000158.1:0-8059 GCA_035389025.1 Verrucomicrobiota bacterium | reverse complement strand
TTGGGGGAGCCAACCACAATAATGTGCCCCCCCAGATCGGCGCAGAAATCAACCAGATCGATGAAGTAGCGCGCCGTACGTTCCCGCACTGGACGTTCCGAATGCGTCAAGTGCATGCCTTCGGTCTTGAGCAGAACCCAATGAATGCCCGCAATCGCAATCCCGGCCCGGGCCGCCGCATCCCGAATCTCGGTGCGCCGGGCGGCTGGGACGTCGGTCACGTGGTTTGCGATCGTGAACGGCGCGACCTCGACGGCGTCGTAACCGGTTTGAGCGGCAAAGCGAAAGGCCGTCTCGATCGGCCAATCCCCAAATATCTCGTTGCAGATGGCGAAAGGCATAGTCAATCCTCTGGTGACAACCAGTTTGGTCTCGTCGCCCGGTTTCGTCCAGCAACGAGTGTCCGCACTGTGTGGTGCCAGGCATGGCCCAGGCACGACGCTCCGCTGAGCGCGATCGCGATCGCGACCGCCCGCCGCGCGGCGGGCGGCGCCGCGTGCGTGCGGGTTTCACCCCGGCCGCCACGGACGCATCGCCGAGCACGAGGCACGCGCCGGAACTGCTTATGATGAACCGACTCGCCCGTCTTCTCTGTCGTCTGGCCCTGGCAGTGTGGGCAACGTCGATGGCCCTGGCTGCTGACTCGATGCAGGGTTCCGAATGCATGGACTGTCATGGGGACCCGGATTTGACCGCGGTCAACAAGGCGGGACAAACCGTGTCGCTGCATGTCGACGGGGCGAAGTACGGCGCCTCGGTGCACGGGGCCATGCCCTGTGCCGCCTGTCACCGCGACATCTCGATGCAGCATCCGGACAACAATCTCGCGGCCAAACGGGTGGACTGTGCCGCGTGCCACGAAGACCAATCCTCGATCCACGGCGCCGGGCTGAACGGAGCGGCGGCCAAAGGCGGGGTTGAAGCGGCACGATGCAGCGACTGTCACGGCAGCCACCAGGTGCTGCGCGACACATCCCCCGACTCGACCCTGCATCACTCGAAGATCAGCGCGACCTGTGGCGCGTGCCACCCTCGAGCCGCGCGGGCCGTGGCGGAGAGTGTGCACGGTCTGGCGGCCATCCGGGGCGAGCGCGACGCCGCCCTGTGCACGGATTGTCATTACGAACACGCGGGTCTCGGGGTGGATGACGCTTCCGCGCGCCTGCTCTCGGCTCAAATCTGCGGCAGATGCCACGCGGCCGAGCCGATCGCCTCGGGTTTTCGCCCCGCGCCCGACCCGGTGAAGACCTTCTACCAGAGCTATCACGGTCTGGCCGTGCAGTACGGTTCCACACGCGCCGCCAATTGCGCCAGTTGCCACGGACACCACCGCATTCTCCCCTCCCACAATCCCGATTCCTCGATCCACCCCAATCGCCTGGTCGAGACCTGCGGCAAATGCCATCCCGGCGCGACCGAGAACTTTGCGCGCGGCAGGATTCACGAAGACGGTGGCCTGGGGAAGGATGCGGGATCGCTTGTGAATCGCTGGGTGCGATCTGTCTATATCACGATCATCTTCACTGTTGTGGGCCTCATGGCCGCCCACAATCTCGCGGTCTGGCTCCTGAAAGCCGGCGCTGCCCGCCGCGCCCCTGGACGAACGGTGATGCGCATGGACCGGACGCAGCGCATCCAGCACATGCTTCTGTTTGTGAGCTTCATTGTCCTGGCTATCACGGGCTTCGCACTCAAGCACCCCGATTCCTGGATGGCCTGGGTCCTCGGGGCCGACGACGCCATTCGCCGGGGGCTTCATCGCATCTGCGGTCTTCTTCTCCTGGCCACTGCGGTCTGGCACGTCCTGTACGTCCTGACCACCACCGAAGGAAAACGGCTATTCCGCGATCTCTGGCCGCGGCGCGGCGATGTGCGCGGAGCAGCGGACCGCATCCGCTCCCTGGCCGCCAAGACGCCTGTCAGGCCGCGCTGCGGACGCTTTGGCTATGTCGAGAAGATCGAGTATTGGGCTGTGGTGTGGGGGGTTGTGATCATGGGGGTGACCGGCCTGATGATCTGGCTCAAGATCGACGTGACCCGCATCCTGCCCAGATGGGCGGTCGAGGTTGCGACCACCGTTCATTACTACGAAGCCATCCTCGCGTGCCTGGCCGTCGTCGTCTGGCACGCCTACCACGTGGTTTTTGACCCCGGCGTCTATCCAATGAACTGGGCGTGGTGGGACGGCCGGATCGCGGATGAATTGTGTCGAGACGAGGCTCCTCGGGGCAGGCCCGCCTCGGACCAGTCCCAATCCTGAACCTCATTGTCAACTCAACGTCTTCATGGGTCTCCTCTTCCGTCCCGCTCGATTGAGATCGTCGAATTCGGCCCGACCGATTTCCCCGAGGTCCTTGCTCTCGATTCAACGTCAGTTTTTGCTGTCGATATGTCAATTCCTGCTGTCAGTTTCCGCTTGACGCAGGCTCTCAAAAACGAGACTCTCCGCTATCTGAGAGCAGGGGAAGTCCTGCGCAGACAACGTGTTGCTGAGGTTTAGCAGCGGGGGAAGAGCACTATGAAAACAACGTCTGTGTTGGTGGGAGTTCTTGGGTTGGCCTTTGGAGTCAATGCTCAGACCGTCTTCTACGATCATTTCGACGGTTACGCCGACCAGGCTGCTTTCAACGCGGTGTGGAATGTGGGGGTTGCCGGCGGAGGACTGATCCTGTCGCCAGACCAGGCCTACAGCGGCTCGCAGTCAGTCCAACAGGATCTCACCGGCAAGGCCAGCGGCATCGACATCACGCCGATCTCGGGCTCGGATGCAGCGCCGATCGAGTGGTCGTTCCGATTCTATGATTCGACGCAATCGGCCAACCTGCGCCAGTTCGCCACGATCCGCGATAACGCGCCTGCCCTTGCGCAACTGGTCGCCTTCGGCGCCTATAACGACACGACGCTGACCAAGAACCTCTTCACAGGCACGTCGGTGACGGCAGCCGATCTGAACACCTACTACGCCTGCCGCGTGGCGTTCTCCCCCGGCCCCAATTGGTTCATCCTGAATACGGAGGGCGTGCCCACACGCAGCACCGGTTGGCATGAACTCAAGGCTGTGTTCTCGGACACAACCGTGGATTTCTACGTTGACGGAGTTCTGGGCATGGCGGACGTCCAGTACGCCGCCGCGGCCGGAGCAATCACCTTTGACCGAGTCACGGTTGGATCGGGCCTCAGCTCCGCCAACGGCGCCGCCTTTTACGACGACGTCAAGGTGACGGTGATTCCCGAGCCGACAACCCTCGCTCTGCTTGGACTGGGCGCCCTCGCGTTCCTGGGTCGGGCCCGGCGCGAGTAACTCGGCAGCCACAACGGATTCAGCGAAGCCGCTGCGAACCCGCCAGCGGCTTCTTCTTTTCCCCCTGATTCCTCCCTCCTGCATATGCCCTCCCGGAGGGCCGTTCCAGAGGCCGCGGGGGGAGGGTGACTATAAAACCTTCACACCTTCACACTCCCCCGGAAAGCCGTTCCCGCGGCTGCGGATGAGGCCCTGATCGGCGTCGCTGATTGCATCGAGTGCGCGCCCTCGAACTCGATTCCGCTCTACCGATCGAGCGCGACGCCCTCGAACTCGATTCCGCTCTACCGATCGAGCGCGACGCCCTCGATGCTGACATAGAGCGGCATGGCCCCCAGTCCGATACCAAGGCTGTCCGAGGTCAAACGCAACATGGCGTCCTGGTCCGACTCGCATCGGGCGTACAACTCCTCCTTGACCCCGTCGTTGCCCTTCGTATCGAGCCCGAGCGTGGTCTCACCTGAGCCGAGAGTCGCGTGAATCGTCACCCGCCCTTGCGCGCGCACGGGCACCCTGACCTCATGCGGCTCTCCGATGGTCCATGCGGCGAGTTTCACCGGGCCGCCGTCCGTCTCGCACACGAGGACGTAGTCCTGGCTGTTTGCGGTCTCCAACCGCCTCGCGACGCGGCACCCATTCAGGGCGGTCGTCATCGTCCGAATCGCCGCGTACGCCGGTTTCGGTTTGAGATCGGGCCAGACGGTGCCGAAGTTGTGCTCCCGTTCCTCGGGATCGGGGCCGTCATTCTTCCAGTCGTACCAGATCGAGACCGGGATGCCGTCCAGGAGGTTCGCCAGTTGTTGGCGGACGATGTAGGCGGCTTGGGTCTGAGGCGAGACGCCTTTCGTGTGGCTCGCATAACCCCACTCCCCGCTGATGATCGGGAGTTCCTTTCGCCCGTCCGGCGCATGCCGCCGAATCAGGTCGCGCAGCTTGGCGTAATCTTCAGCCGCGGTCTCGGGCGGTTTGGCATAGTTGCGATACGGATGCACGCTAACGGCGTCGAGGTGCGCAAGAACGCCCGAGGCGAAGAACTCTTCGAGGAACTTGACGGGCACTTCGGACGTTGCCGGGCCAATGATCGTGGCGTGCGGATCGGCCGCGCGGATGGCCTCGCAGGCGGCCAGCGCGAGCGTTGTGTACTGACCCACGTCCGGTTTCGGCTTCCAGAACGAGATGTTCGGTTCGTTCCAAATCTCCCACACCACGCGCCGGCCCTTGAAGTGCCGGGCCGCCTCGCCCGCCCACCGGGCAAAGGCCGCCACACTCTCGGGCCGCTGCGGCGAGGCCGTCGCTCGGTGGTCCTTGCCGGAAACCGGATCGCGCGTCGCCACGGTCTCTTCGTACAGTGGATTCGAGTAATCCAGGATGTAGAGCGGGCGAATACCCCGCGCCTCGAGGTTTGCCGTGAGTTCGTCGTAGGCCGACCAGTCGTAACGCCCCCGTTCGCGCTCGATGCCGGACCACCCCAAATCCATGCGGATGAACTTGAACCCGGCGGCGGCGATCAGATCGAGATCGGCATGATGCCCGCGATCGAAGTGAATGTTCACCCCGACGCCCTGCGGCACGACCAGGGGCGGGAGATCGGCAGCGGCGGCCAGCCACGCGCACAGAATCGGACCGGAGAGGAGAGTCTTCATGGAGCGTTCCATCATGGAGTTTGCAGGTACAGCAATAAGGAGGCCGGGTCAACACGGATTCTCGAATCGAATCTTTGAATCAAAGTGGACAAAAAGACGGACACCGATCAGGACGAACGCCGAACCCAACGTCATCCTGGACGTCAGGACCAGTGCATCTGGAGGTTGTCGGTGGGAATCGAGTTTGCGCCGCGTGGGGCCTGCGGACGTTGACCGCTGCCGCAGTCTCCGCCACACTTCCGACTCGAACGCCAACGCGATATGATTAATCTGGCACGATGTCTGGCCCTCCTTGTGGGCCTGGAAACCGTCCTGGCATGGGCCGCGGTGCCCGCAGCCGAGCCCGGCCTCGAGGCCGATGCGCCCGCGGCGGATTCGCCCGCCTGCCTGGACCGCACCGCCGCTCCGCAACAGCAATCCCAGCAACAGCGGCAGCGACGGGAACGCGGAACGCGCACCGCCGGGCGGATGCCAGGAGTGTATCGGGCAAGGGTCGTGCCCCACTGGTTCGCGGACAACACACGCTTCTGGTACCGGAACGACCTCGCCGACAGCCGCGAGTTCATTGTGGTGGACGCGCAGCTCGGCACGCGGGCGCCTGCGTTCGATCACGAGTCGGTCGCGCGTCAAATCGGCGAGGATGGCGCGAACGGACTCCTGTCGATCGAGGAACTCCGGTTCTCGCCCGACGGCCTGACCGTGCAGTTGGCGGGCGCCTCGAAAACCTGGTCCCTCGACCTCGCGACCGGCAAAGCGCAGCCTGCACCCGCTCGGGAGGACGGACCGCCATCTGAAGGCTTGCCGGCCGACGGCCGCGAGCGGCCCTCGGCCCGGACCGGACCGGAGACCGAAATCACCTTTGACAACCGCCTCGATCGCGAGGTGCGGCTTTTCTGGCTGAATGACGAGGGCGTCCGTCAAAGCTACGGCACTGTCCCGCCCCGCAGCCGTCGGGTGCAGCATACCTACGGCGGACACGTCTGGCTTGTGGCGAACGAGCAGGGTGACACGATCGCGGTCTTCGAGGCCGCCGACCGCCCCGACACCGCGCTCATCACCGGCGCGCGCCCCGAACCGCCCGCGCCGCCGCCCGCGCACACGAGGGAGCGGCGCACGAGCGCGGACCGCTCGCCCGACGGCCAATGGACCGCCTTCGTCAAGGACGCCAACGTTTATTTGCGCGACGAGGAGGGCGAGGAGAAGCGCCTGAGCGAGGACGGCCGGGAAGACAACGCGTACCGCGGACTCGAATGGTCGCCGGATTCCAAGACGCTGGTGGCTTGGCGCGTCCAACCGGGTGACCGGAAGGAGGTCTATCTCGTTCGATCCTCCCCGCGCGACGGCGGCCGGGCGCAATTCGAGTCGCGTCCCTACGCATTGCCCGGCGACCGGTTCGCCAGGCACGAACTCAACATCTTCAATGTCGCGTCGCGCCGCCAGACCAAGCCCGAAGTCGACACTTTCGAGCACGAGTGGGAATCGCCGCGTCTGAGGTGGCGCCTGGGCGGCCAGCGTTTTGCGTGGCAGCAGGTGGACCGCGGACACCAGCGTCTGAGGCTCATCGAGGCCGAGTGCGCCACCGGCACCACGCGCACCATCATCGACGAACGCACGGAGACATTCATCTGGACGGCTCACACGGAGGAGTTGGACCTCGCCTCTGTCAACTGGCTGGAGCAGTCCGATGAGATCGTCTATGCGTCGGAACGCGACGGCTGGCGGCATCTCTACCTGGTCGATGTCAACGAAGGCCGGATTCGCAACCCCATCACCCAGGGCGATTGGGTGGTCCGCGGCATCGATCGCATCGACGAACAGGCGCGGCAGGTCTGGTTTCGGGCCAGCGGGCGCAACTCCCGCCAGGACCCCTACTTCATCCACCATTACCGCGTGAATCTCGACGGGACCGGCCTGGTGGCGCTGACGGAGGGGAACGGCACGCACACGATCGAGTTCTCGCCGGACCGCGCGTTTTACATCGACTGCTGGAGCCGTGTGGACCAACCGCCGGTGAGCGAACTGCGGCGCGCTCTCGATGGCGCGCTGGTCTGCCTGCTTGAAGAGGCCGACATCTCGGAACTCAAGAGCGGCGGATGGGAGGCGCCCGAGGTTTTCGTCGCGAAAGGCCGCGACGGCCAGACGGACATCTGGGGAATCGTCTGCCGCCCGCGCAATCTCGACCCGGCCAGGAAGTACCCCGTCATCGAGCAAATCTACGCCGGACCGCAGAGTTCCTACGTGCCAAAGAGCTTCTCGCCTGCGCCCCGGTTCCGCGCTCTGACCGATGCGGGGTTCATCGTCGTCCAGGTGGACGGCATGGGAACAGCCAATCGTTCCAAGGCGTTTCATGATGTCTGTTGGCGGAATCTGAAGGACGCCGGATTCCCGGATCGCATCCTCTGGCACAAGGCCATTGCGGCGAAGTACCCCTGCTACGATGTGAACCGCGTCGGGCTTTACGGCACATCCGCCGGCGGTCAGAACGCCGCCGGAGGAGTCCTGTTTCATCCCGATTTCTACAAGGCCGCGGTGGCGAACTGCGGATGCCATGACAACCGCATGGACAAAGCCTCGTGGAACGAACAGTGGATGGGTTATCCCGTCGGGCCCCAGTACGCCGAGTCGTCGAACGTCGAGCATGCGGACCGGCTTCAGGGCCACCTGTTCCTGGTCGTGGGCGAGATGGACACCAATGTGCCGCCCGAGTCCACTCTGCGATTGGTCGATGCGCTCGTTCGGGCGAACAAGGACTTTGATCTGCTCATCGTCCCCAACGGCGGCCATGGCTCGGGCGGCGAGTACTATCAACGGCGCATGCGCGATTTCTTCATCCGCCATCTTCAGGGCGTGCAGCCGCCGAACCGGAATGCCGAAGCATCGCCGGCCGGTCAAAGCTGAACGACAAGGCTCAACGGGGGCTTGCTTTGTCGGTTGCCGATGCTCATCGTCTTCCCAACACCATGAACAACAACCGCCGTCCCGTGAACGAGGATTCCCGGACACGCCGTCAGTTCCTGAAAGACACCGCACTGGCCGCCGCCGGCCTGGCCGCCGGTGTCTAGGCTTTGGCTGCCGCGGACACGCCCGCCAAGGCCCTCAACCACAACCCGGATAT
>DAOOQY010000157.1:0-8060 GCA_035389025.1 Verrucomicrobiota bacterium | reverse complement strand
GACCTTCGGCGTTCTTGAATGGCTGACCGCTGCCTCCTGGTGTACTCGCGTTTGCCATTCAAGAACGCCGAAGGTCACGGCTCCAAGGCCGCGTACTCCTAGATTCGTGTGTACTTGTCAGCATATCTTTGTGCCAGCCAACCTTCGGGGGACCCCCCTGCCTCGGGCAGTGAGGCTTGGCAGGTCAGCGCGACTCAGTCGGGAGCCGCGTGATTCGGATCTCACGCACGATAATCGCCTTGCAGCCGTGACCTTCGGCGTTCTTGAATGGCCAACGCGAGTACACCAGGAGGCAGCGGTCAGCCGCCGTGCTGGCGTTCCGTGCGTTGCCAGCTCTTGCCCTCGTCGCTCGACACAAAGTGGGCTTCCTTGCCGTAGTCCACGGCGGAGTTCAGCCCCGAACTAAACCACACGTGCAGCCGCCCGTCGGGCAGGCGGTCGATCGCGGGGAACTGCCAAGGACCCCATTGGTTGACGACGTTTGTGGATGACAGGGCCACGACGTGTTCGACGCCCGGGCTCACGGTTAGGCTCGAGTTGGTCGTGATGGTCATCTCCGCTGCCGCCCCTACCCAGCCTGTGGCCAAACCGGCGCATAGAACCCCTATAACCAATCCTGCAACAGCCCTGTGTTCAATGGTGCTCATCGCGGAGTGACGAGTTGTCCACCCGCGAACCTGTCACTCTCCAGTCTTTACAGCGTGAACTGCTGGCCATACTTTCGTGCCAAGCCGATCTGAACCGCTTGGTCATTGCCTGTCACGATATGAAACCGAGCCATCTCCTCTTCACCATGGTTGGTCTGCTGGGCATATCTGCGCCCGCCGGCGAACGCGTGGGCCAGCGCCCCTACGAACTCGATTGGGCCGGACGCCTGGAGGATGCCGAGCCACCCCTGGTGGACTTCGAGAACCTGAAAGGCTGGCGGGTTGAGTGCCAGGGCGCGGTGGCCACATTCGAACGAACGCGCGAGCAACAGATCTGGGGCAGCCACGTCGGCAAATTGACCTACCGGGCCACCAACAGCGCGCCCGAAGTGCGTCTGCTCCCGCCTGCCCCCATCGCCATTTCGCGCCCGTTCGACGCCGTGTCGCTGTGGGTCTATGGCAACAACTGGGGCTGGGCGCCGGACCCAGAGACACCGCAGGTGCGTATTGCCGCACTCTTCCAGGACGCCCAGGGGCGCGAGTTCTCGGTGCCGCTCTATCACGTGGACTGGACCGAATGGCATCTCCTGCACCGACGACTCAGCGCGGAACAGATCGACCACGCGAAATCCGGCACCAGGTTTACGGGACTGCTCGTCACCAACGGGAAGAACCAGCAGGACCGTGTGCTGTACTTCGACAACCTGGCCGCGTTCACCGAGCGCTTCGCACCGCTTCAGTTCGAGCTGCGCCCCGAACGGGGGATCCCGATGCTCCCGGGCCAGTCCCCGGGCGCAAACACCGGACCGGGGAGATTGCCGTTCCCCACCACCGCCGAGACGATCCTGCCGGATAACGCCGTTCCGTCCTACACGAACTCCCTGCAACCGGAGTCGGGCGCGGCTTCCGGCGGGTACGTGTTCACCTACGAAGGCGGCGACGGCCGGCTCATTTATCGCTACCGCCCGGAAAGCGGCACTTGGAGCGACATTGTGGCGGAGTGGGAGTTTCCGCTCCCGCCCGGCAGCCGCCAGGCGGACAATCCGGCATTCTTGACCCGGCCCTGCACCGGCGGCGGTGTGTTCCTGGCGACCGCCGGCGGGCCCGCGTCGCCGGAGAAGGCGGAGCACCTTGGCACCACGAGCGTGGGCCGAAGCGTCGAGTCTCGCTGGCGTCTGACTGCCGCCGGAGTGTCGGCGGAGGTCACGTATCGCTACCGCCTGCACGGCAAGTCGCTGGTAGTGGAAGTGCTGGCGCCGGGCGGCAACGTGGCGGAGGTGCGTTTCGGGCGGGCGTTCGGGTTGACGAACCCGCGGCTGGTTACCAACCCGTTCTACCCGGCCGAGGGGGGTCGGCCGGCGGTGGTGGTCAGCGACACCGCCAACGCGCCGCTCTTCCTGACCGGTAACGTCGATTGGTACGTCTCCAATGGCTCGGTTCTCTGGGCCGCCAACTCGGTTTCCACCAACGGCGTGGTTTACCACGGCGGCACCCGGTACATCCCGCTGACAAATGGCACACGGACCGATTGCTTCGAGCGCTTCATCGTCACGCTCGCGCCGCGCTACGAAGAAGTGTTGCCTGACATCCCCAACCCGCCGTCGCCCTGGCGGCACATCACCGGCACGCGTCTTTGGCGGGCTCACGGTGCCGGAGACCGCGAGCAGGATCGGCGCTACTGGGAGGAAGTGCACCGCTATGGCATGACCCAGATGGTGGTGACCGATCACGAAACCATGTGGCGCGATGGCGGCGAGAGCTTCACCTTCCGGACCAAAGCCGCACCCGGCAAGGGCGGCGACGCCGGCGCCCGCGATTACTCCCGCTTCATGCAGGACACGCTCGGGTTTGTGTACGGGCCGTACAACAACTACACCGACTTCGCGCCGGTCAACGAGTTCTGGAACACCGACATGGTGTCGCGCGACCCGCAGAACCAGCTCCAGCACGCCTGGATGCGCTGTTACGCGCCCAAGCCGGCCCGGGCTGTCGAGTATTGCGCCCGGTTGGCGCCACAGATCCAGGAGAAGTTCCGATTCAGCACCGCCTATTGCGACGTGCACACCGCGGTCGCGCCGTGGCAGCGCGTGGACTATGACCCGCGCGTGCCGGGGGCGGGCACCTTCGCCGCCGTGTTCTACGCCTACGGCGAGATCATGTTGCACCAGAAGAAAGCCTGGCATGGCCCCGTCTATTCCGAAGGCAACTATCACTGCTTCTACATGGGCCTCACCGACGGCAACTACGGCCAGGACCAAAGCTACCGTCCCGCGGAGAATCCGTGGCTGGTCGATTTCGACCTGCGCAAGATGCACGACCTGGGCTGCAACTTCGGCATGGGCAACCCCGACATGTTCTTCGCCAGTCAGCGCGGTTGGATGAACGACACGAATTGGCTCGACCGTTTCCTTGCCGCCACGGTGGCCTTTGGGCACCCCGGCTTTCTCGTCATGGAAGGCGGCATGGGGAACGCGCTCCGCAGCTATTACATGCTCCAGCAACTCCACAGCCGCTACTGCCTCACCAACGTGGCGGAGATTCGGTACGTCACCGCGGACGGACGGCTCCTGAACACCAGCCAGGCGGTGGCCAGCGGCGAGTTCAAACGCTCCCAGGTCGTAGCCCGCTACGCCGACGGCACCATCACCGCCGCCAACGGCAGCAAGACGGAGCGGCTGATCGCACGCGTGTTCGGACACGATCTGGACCTGCCACCGAACGGTTACGCAGGTTGGACCGAGGACGGCGCCATTGAAGTCCTGAGCAGCGACACCGCCGGCCATCGAGCCGACTGTGCCGCGACCCCGGCCTACCTCTACGTGGATGGACGCGGGCGCTTCACGCGCTTCACCAAAGCTGCCGGCAACGGCCAAGCCGTTTGCCGCATCCTGCCCGACGGGCAGCACGAGGTCACCCCATTGGCTGACGCTGAATGTGGCTTTGCGGTTCAGGCAGCGCAGGCGGTGGCCCTGGACAAGCAAGCAAAGGAACTCGGCCCCGCTGAGGTGCGATACGCGCGCGGGTTGACCTATGTGAGGCCCGTGCCAGGGGCCTTCAGCTACCGTCTGAGCGGCGCAGCGAGCCGCAATGATGTGCTGATTTGCCAACGCGATGAAGTGGTGGCCGGCGAGCGCGTCACCGTGCGCGGGCAGACCACACACGAGATCACGATTCCAGCGGACGCCCGGCCCGGAAGCCGGCTGTGGTTCGAGTTGGAAGGAGCCTGGATCGACTTCACCGTCGTGCCGTTGGCGGAACTGTCTGCGGCGTTGGACGGGAATGACCTGCTGGTCACGACGACGAGCCGTGTCCGACGCTCAGACGGATTCACCCTGCGTGCAGGCGCCTTCGAGCGGCGGCTTCAACTCGAGAAGAACCAGCCGGTGCTGACAAGGATCGGCCTGGGAACGCCCACCAACGAATCCGCGGGAATGCTGGACCTATCGCTGCGCTCGGGCGATGCGGTTGAACGGCGTGAGATCGGGCTTCGCACCGTGCGCGCGGTGCGCACCCTGGTGCCCTGGCCTTCCAAGCACACCGGGGGCATGTGTAGGCGTGGCGAGCACGAGACCGCCGAGTTCGGGACCAGCGGCACCGTGGCCACGCTTCGCCCCGCCCGCTGCGGGGAGGTCGAGAAGAACGCGCTGTTCATGCACCCGCCTTGGCACGGGGGCGTGGGTTACAGCTACGTGGTGTTCGATCCCATCCAACTGCCCACCGCACCTTCGGCCGTATTCCGCGCCAACGTGGGTAAGGAAGACGGCAGTGATCCCGGCGACGGCATCCTGTTCAAGCTCGTGGTGCTCGAGGTTTCCGGCGCCGAGACTCCGGCGGGCCAGGCCACGGTGACCCGCCATGAATGGCAGCCCTTCGAGGCGGACCTCTCGCGCTGGGCCGGAAAGCAAGCTCGCCTGAAGCTCGTGGCCGATGTCGGGCCGAGCGACGACTCCGTGGGCGACTGGGGCTGCTGGGCGGACCTGCGCGTCGAATCGCGTGAACTCGTGCTGTCGCGCGTGCTGGAGCCCGACGTCGAGCGGCTCCGACGCATACCGGGACCGCACCCCATCGCCGGGTTGCGAATTGAGGATTTGCGCTCTGCGACGAGCGGCTGGCTTCACTACGAAGGCAAGGGAATGGAAGGACCCGGTCCCCACGGCACCGTGGCCTTGCTGAACGGAGTGGCGTTGGGCGACATGGTCGGGGCGCACGGCGACGAGGTCAACGGTGTGTTTTCCGCTCCGGCGGCGGTTGCCCTGAACGCGGCGGCGATCCACTCCCTGGCGCGGCGAAACGTCTTCACCCTGTCCAACCCCCACCACGATTGCTTCAGCGTGCGGCGCTTCTGGATCGAACTCGCGTTACCCGACGGACGCCGCTGCTCAAGCGACATCTCGACCGCCACCTACACTCAACCCAGCGGCTGGAAGCACGCGGAGGGCATCCTGCTTCCTGAGGACCAAGACCTCACCCTGGAGATTTGGTTCCAGGCAGAACCGTGAAGCGGCCAACTGCTGGATTCTCAAGAATTCCAATGAGCGAGGCGCCGGGGTTCAGGCTGGTTTCTGGTCCAAGGAAGCCTCGCCGCCGATTTGTCACCCGAAGGTGGCTTGAGGCTCAACCCTCGGAGGGTACGAAATCCAGCTTCTCGCATGGGGCGACGTCATCCTTGTCGGGGCTGGGTTCGCCGCTTGATCGTTCACGGCACAGGATGGCTCACACCGGGCGTTACCCGATAACGCCCGTGGTGGACTTAGGGCATCCATTTGGCGTGTCCATGAGATGTTCCGGAGGGCCAGTGCGTCCCGAATGACCTTCTCGACGCTCCAAAACGCCAGTCGTGGACAACCGTCAAAAACGAACAGACGGATTTTGATCAGGCATCGCGAAGAGCCTCGATGGTTGCCAGACCAAACACGACCGACGGCTCAGAGGCAAGTCGCCAGCGTGCTTGCTCGAATCGAGTTGGAGGTTGGAGAGCCGGAGCCCTCCGGGGACAAAGGCGTCGAGTTCCGGCAAGAACCCCAGTTCTTCGGCGAGCGGCGGAGCAGTGGTTTGCTGGGCGCGGAGCATCGTGTCCCAGCTCGATAGTCGGTGACGCCGGCCAGAACCGAACAAGCCGCTTGGCGATGTGAGGGCGGAGGACGGTGGAAGCCCTGTCGAGGCTGATTGGGAGGGGAGGATCACGGGAGCCAAAAGGAGGGACGCGGTGCGAGTTCGATCCGCGGGCCGTTGTCACCTCGACTTGTCACCCGCCGCCGGTCGGAGGGGGCACTGCGGTCCGCTTCGGCCCGCTGCCCACCGGCGGTCACTTGGCTGAGGACCAGAGCGGAGTCCCTTCGAGTCTCAGCGGGCACCGCTGGTGCAAGAAAGGGAGCAACGAATCCGGAGATCACTTCTCCACCCTCAAAGGCCTGGTGCCAGCCACCGTCCGCTGTTGTGAGTGGGGGCGACAGCGGTCGTTTCCGGCCCATCAGACACTGCGGCCAGCGGAATCCGGTTCCACGCCTTGTGCGGGTTGGCGAGCCAGCAACTCCTTTAACCAACAATCCCGGCCCAGGTCGGGGTTGCCTTTCCCAACGGCCACTTGGCCCAGGGAGTTCAGGAGGGCGGCGACCATCAGGCATTTGTCGCGGACCACTGGTGGCGGGTCTCCCAGGGCGAGGCGGGCGAGGATCTCGCCCTCGGTCAAACTGACGACTGAGTCGGCGCCCACGTTGAGGAGTTCGCGCAGTGCAAGGTCCGCACGTCGGGCAGCCGCCTCGAAGTCCTGGGTTTTGATGAAGCCCGCGATCGGTGGGTAAGAAATGCGACGACCTCCAACAGAATTGACTCCGTCGGAGTCTCCTTGAGGTCAAATTCAGTGGTTGACACCCAACATCAAGGATTCCGCCGTGCCAGAACCTTCGGCAAGACCGACAAGCCTCAAGTGGCTGCGGAGGCATCGGCAGGGAGAATGCCCCAGAAACGAGTCGTTTCATGCTTGGTCACAAGCTCGCGGTAATGCCTGAACAACATGGTTTCGGAATGGCCGAGCGTTTCCGCCGCGGTTCGCGCTCCGTGAAGCGCAACAAGGTAGCTCGCTGCGGTGTGCCGCAAGACGTCGTGAGGCCAGTCCTGAATACTCGCTGCCGCCTTGAGAGCGTCCATTCTTCGACGGCGATTCAGGGTGCAGGGGAGGTCACCACCCAACCTCAGCCAGGCAACACACGTTGGGTGGAGGTTCACCAGACGTCGGTGCCGGACTTTTGACGCCGCTGCGTCGATGGTCAGGAGGCTTCGTTCAAGGTCGATCCTTCTCCAGTCGAGGCGCGCAATCTCATTCGGACGGGCGCCAGCGAACATTCCCAAGGCCAGTTCGGGCAACAGGCGCCTGTCGGTTGCTTCTGCGGCCCTCATCAGGGCTTCGCACTGATCAACGGAGAGTATCTTCGGGACGCCAATTTCGACGTGCGGCTTCTGGACTCGGAGGCAGGGGTTCTCTTTGATGTAGCCGCGACGCCAGCAGTGATCGAAGAGGGCGGAGAGTTTGCCGAGATTGCCGGCGCGGGAGGATGGTGGCTCCTTTCGCTCCGAGAACCACGCTTCGATATCGGCCACGCCAAATGTGCCAACATCCATCGACTCCCGCCCACGCGCAAACAAACCGAGGTAACGCCCCAATTCCGCAAGATAAAGGGGACGTCGATTTGCGGCGGTCTTTGCTTCGAGGACTTCTTCAATCGCGTCGGTGAGTCTTTTGCCGGATTCCTCACGTGCCAGTTTGCCAGACCGATACGCATGCCAGACGCGCTCCAGGGTCAAGCCCTGCGACTGAATCTCGTCCAGGATGCGAATCACGTTGGCCTTCGAGGCAGCGGACGCGGCGGTCCACCTTCGGCCCGCCGCGTGAAAATCGGACTCGATTTCGGACAAGCGCAGGCGGGCGGCTCTTTCACTACGGAAGAACAGCCTTCGACGTTTCCCATCAATCAGGCCGGTATCCAATTCCCAGACCGCCTTTCCGTGTCGCTGGGTCTTACGGACCTTCACGGCGGTTATGTTACCGTTATGTTACCGCTTTGGCGAGCTCGGTAACGACCCGGAGTCGACCCGGAATCGGCGTGAAGTCGGAAGCACGGTTCAAGACCGCGAAGGGGAACGGCATGCGGATTTGCTAATAAAAAGCAATATTTCTGAGGAACCGCAGGAGGTTTTTGACCTCTTGAAGGCTGGTGGAGCCGAGGGGATTCGAACCCCTGACCCCCACAATGCCATTGTGGTGCTCTACCAACTGAGCTACGACCCCAGCCAAAAAGCGGGACGCACTCTAGGCGACTCGATGGCTTTGTCAATTCATTCCCGGTCATTCATTCGCAGGCGTGCGCATCTGCGATTTTTCGGTGGCGATAGCGTTTGATGATTGTGGGTGGAGGG
>DAOOQY010000156.1:0-8067 GCA_035389025.1 Verrucomicrobiota bacterium | reverse complement strand
GGTCGTTCGCTGCATTTGCAGCCCGAGGTAACTAGCCCGGTTACGGTTCCTCGCAAAGCGTGTGAAGTAACCGGGCTCAATGTGAGCCGATGCGGCGTGGAGAGGCCCAACATCGCAATGCCAGGCATGACGGACAATCTGGACTTCCTCGCCGCCCGGGTTCATGGGCGGCGCGCCCGGATGGCGCTTGGAACAAGGCTGGACTCATTATGCCAGTTGCGCGAACTGCCACGCCTCTGCTCCGAGATCGTGACGGGGGCCGAGTTGGATTCGGCCGCGGCGATTCAACGGCGGCTCGTGCAGGAATTGGCCCAGGAAATGGCCCGCCTCGCCGGGCATGTGGCGCGCGCGGGGGCGGACCTGCTCCGATGGCTGGTTGCGCGGTTCCAGGTCGAGAACCTGAAGGTCCTGGTCCGCGGCGTTCTGGCCGGCGACCGCCAGCAGTCGCTGGGGCTCTATCTGCTGCCATTGCCGCGCGAGTTCGCTTTGGATGTGGGGGCTTTGGCCTCCGCCAAATCCATGGAGGAGTTTCAGACCCTGATGCCCCGCGGACCGCTGCAAAAGAGGTTTGGAGAAGCAGCCCGATCACACCGCGACGAGAAACGGCCGTTCTTTTTCGAGGTGGCGTTGGACCAAGGCTACTTCGAGGAGTTGTTGGCGCGAGCCGACGCGCTCGGCGGCGAGGATGGGGAGCTGGTGAGACCGCTTGTGCTCCAGGAAATCGATGCCTTCCATCTCATGCTGGTCGCGCGGGGCAGGTTCATCCACCGCTTGGACGCGACGGCGCTGGCCCCGCTCCACGTCCCCGGAACGGGCATTCCCCGGGAACGCTTCGCGGCGATGCTGGCGGATGTCGATTTGCGCGCGGCGGCGAGCCGGGCGCTGGGACGCGCCGTGGATTCGCTGCCGAGTGTGCCGGAAGGCCAGAGCGAAACCGCGGGCGCAATGGCCCCGGCGGACCTCGAGGCGCTGGCCTGGAGCCGCTTCGTGCGGCTGGCCAATGGCGCGTTTCGCCGGAGCCACATGGGCCTGGCCGCAGTGGTCGCCTACGTCGCCCTGCGGCGGGTGGAAGTCGCGAACCTGATCACGCTCTCCGAAGGCATTCGGACGCAGCTTCCGGCGCAGCGGATGCGCGCGCGGCTGATCCCGCGTTCGAAGTCGGAGGTGGCCCATGTTTAGGCCGGCGCCCATGATGCGACTCGGCGTGGTCGTGCTGGAACGCGACGAGCGTCCGGTGCTGCGCGAGTTGGGCCGTTTGGGCGCTGTGCAACTGGTGTCGACTCCGGCCGGCCAGCAAACCGCGCCGCGGCCGCCGCCGGATCGCTCGCGGGAAATCGCGGTCTGCGAGAGAATCCAGTCGCGGGTTGCCGAGCTGCGTCGCTCTTTGCAGGTGGTCGGCCTCGGCGGCGAATCAGCGCCGCCTGAGATGACCGCCGAGCGCGTCGAGGCCGAACTTGCCGAGTTGGAGTCGAAGGCGCACGCCCTGCTGAAGCGTCGAGACCATGACCTGCGGCGCCGCGGCGAGTTGGACGGTGTTGCCGCGCAGGTCGCGAACCTCCGCGGGCTGAACCTGCCGCTGGATGCCATCGGGCGGTCGGAGTTTCTGCATTTCGTCACCGGCAGTCTGCCGGAAGGCGCGTTGGCACGGCTCGAGCTTGGGGACCGCGCAGTTCTGCTGCCGCTGCCGGCGCAGGGCGCACGGGAGTCGCTACTGGCCATGACGACCCGGTCACGTGGCATCCCCATCGACGACGCGCTGAAGAGGGCCGGCTTCCGCGCGGCAAGACTCCCCACGGCGGAAGGGGCGACCGCAGATGAGTTGTTGGCAAGAATGCAACAGGAGCGGGCACGGAGCCAATCGGACGTCAAGCGGCTGGAGGTTGAGATGCGGGCGTTCGCCGCGGAAGCGGCCGGGCCGCTAGCCCTGTTTGAGGCGTGGGCTAAAGCCGAACGATGTCTGCTGAAAGCGGAACAATGCTCGCCCCGCACGGACGCCGCGGTGCTGATCACCGGTTGGGTGCCGGAAGCCGCCGTGCCAGGGATTCGAGAGCGACTGATCGAGACGACAGGTGGCCGCTGTGCCCTCGAGGCCGCATCGCCTCGGGATGTGCCGGAGGCGGAGATTCCGGTGTTGCTCCGGCATTCGAGGCTGCTGCGTCCGTTTGAACTGCTGGTGTCGGCCTACGGCCTGCCCAGCTACCGCGAACTGGCGCCCACGGCATTCGTCGCGGTCAGTTATGTGCTGATGTTCGGCATGATGTTCGGGGATGTCGGGCACGGCGGTGTGCTGGCGCTGGGCGGGTTGGTGCTGCTGCTGGCGAGCCGAGCGCCCCGGAACCGCGACCTCGGCCTTCTCTTCCTCTTCAACGGTCTCTCGAGCGCCGCGTGGGGCCTGGTGTACGGGAGTTACTTTGGCCTGCCACGACTCAAGGAACACGCCCTGTGGCGCGACCCGCTCGAGGGCGACCCGATGGCCCTGATGACCTTGGCGATCGGCGCCGGTGTGGTCCTGATGAGCCTCGGCCTGCTGCTGAACGTCGTGAACCGCTTGCGCCATCGGCAGTGGCTGGACGGCCTGCTCGGCAAGTTCGGCGTCATGGGCGTCGTGTTCTACTGGGGCGCGCTCGCCCTGGCGGCCAAAGCGGCCTCGATACGGGCCCACGGTTGCTGGACGCCGGCGCTGGTGGTGTTTCTCGTGCTGCCCGTTGCCTGCTGGGGGCTCAAGGAACCCCTGGAACTCCTGCTCGACAAGCGCGCCGGCCGCGCGTCGACAGGCGACGGTCTGGTTGCCGCCGTCACGGAGTCATTGGTTGGCGCGTTCGAGGGTGTGTTGCTCTACCTGGCAAACACCGTCAGTTTCGTGCGTCTGGCCGCCTACGCGATGAGCCATGCGGCCCTGTTGATGGCCACCTTCACTCTGGCCGCTCAGGTCGAGCGCCTGTCGGCCGGCGGCCCGGCCCTTGGCGTTGCGGTGGTCATCGGCGGCAACCTGGTCGCGATGGTGCTCGAGGGCATCGTGGCGTCCGTGCAGGCGCTGCGCCTCGAGTACTACGAGTTCTTCGGGAAGTTCTTCTCCGGTGAAGGCCGCCCGTTCACTCCCTTCCGCCTGGCCGCTGAACCGACTTAACAAACAACAAACCCGGCGCTCGCTGCACTGTCGGCCGGGCGCAGCCGAACCATGAAATCGAGACAAGGCATGAAGACAACACCTCGTTGGTTGCGCGGGACGCTCCTCGCCGACTCCCTGCTGCTGGTCGCGGCGGCCGCGGCCGCCGAGACGGGAGCCGCGCGAGCGGCTGTGGAGAAGGGCGATGTGTATCAGACCATCGGCCTCGGCGCGGCCGCGGCGTTTGCCGTGGGCGTCAGCATCATTGGCGCCGGCTACGCCGTTGCCAAGATCGGCTCCGCCGCACTGGGGGCGGCTGTCGAGAAGCCGGAACTGCTCATCCGCAGCCTGTTGTTTGTGGCGCTGGCGGAAGGGCTGGCCGTGCTCGGATTCGCCATCGCCATGATGCTCATCCAGAAGATGTGAGCCGGGAGGCGGAGGGTGAAGTTCTACTGCATCGCGGACGAAGACACCGTGCGTGGCTTCCGTCTGGCCGGCGTCGAGGGCCGTGTCGTGACCTCGGCGTCGGAGGCCGCGGAGGCTCTCGATGCCACGGTTGCGGACCCGGAGCATGGCGTGGTGATCCTCACGCAACAGGTGGCTGCATCGGTGCGCAAGCTGGTGGACGCCTTTCGGCTCGAGCGCGATCGCCCGCTGCTCGTCGAGATTCCCGGGCGGGACGGACCCCTGGCCGGGCGCAAGACGCTGCGCCATCTCGTGCATGCGGCCGTCGGTGTCCGCCTGGACAAGAGAGGAGGAACCTGAGTGCGAGTCCCTGACTCCAAGGCATCCGATCTGCTGCGCCAGGAAATCCTCGATGAGGCCCGAAGGCGTGCGGAAGCGATCCGGAACCACGCGCGGCAGAAAGCCGAGTCCATCCTCGCCGAGGCGGAGAAGGAGGCCGCGCAATTGCGGGCGGACCGGATGGAGGCAGCGCGCGCCGAGGCCAGGCGGCGGACCGAAGCCATCCTCGCCACGGTCTGCGTCGAGGCCGGGCGCATCCGCTCGGCGCGCATCGAGGGTCTGCTTCAGGCGATCCACGATCGCGCCCGTGACGAACTCGGCGCGCGGAACGGCTTCGATTTTCCGAAGGTCATCGCGGTTCTGGCGGCCGAGGCGCTCGGCCAAATGGCAGGCGACGCGTTTGAGCTTCGGCTTTCACAAGCGGACCACGATGCCCTGGGCCGGGAGTTGACGGATGAAATCCGAAACCGTTCCAACCGCTCGAACTCGAAGCTGCGACTGGTGGCGGATTCAAACCTGAACCGCGGCGGCCTCTGGCTCGGGGATGAGACGGGCCGGCAAGCCTGGAACCTCAGCCTTGAGGCGCGGCTCGAACGCTGCTGGCCGGAGTTGCGGCGGCAGATCGCGGCGCGTGCGGCGATCGGGGAGCAAGGCGGCTCATGAGCAGCAGTTCCGAGAGTGCCGAGTCGATTGTTGTCCGCATCAGCGGGCCTGTCGTGACGGCCGTCGGCATGAGACGCGCCGCGATGTACGAGGTCGTGCACGTCGGCGAGCTGGGCCTGGTGGGTGAGGTGGTGCGGCTCGTCGGCGACCGGGCCACCATCCAGGTGTACGAGGACACGACGATGCTCAAGCCCGGCGCGCCCGTGCGCTGCACCGGCGCCCCGCTGTCGGTGTGGCTCGGGCCGGGACTCATCGGCAACATCTACGACGGCATCCAGCGTCCGTTGCCAGGCATCGAGCAGCGCAGCGGCGCGTGGATCCAACGCGGCGAGAAGGTGGATCCCCTGGACCTCGACCGCCGCTGGCCTTTTGCGCCCATGGTGCGGCCCGGCGACACCGTCGCGGCGGGACAGGTCTTCGGTGAAGTGCCGGAAACGACCTTGGTGCGGCACCGCCTGCTCATTCCGCCCGAGGTCGCCGGCCGAGTGAAATCGGTGGTGGCGCCCGGCGAGTGCAGCCTGCGCGATCCCGTGGCGGTCATCGAGACGCCCGGCGGCGACCGCACAATCAGCCTGATGCAGCGGTGGCCAGTTCGTCAGCCGCGCCCGATTCGCGAACGCTGGCGCGTCGGCCTGCCGCTCATCACCGGCCAGCGTGTCATCGACACGTTCTTCCCGATGGGCAAGGGCGGCGCGGGCGCGATTCCGGGCGGCTTCGGCACCGGCAAGACGATCACCCAGCACCAACTCGCCAAGTGGTCGGACGCGGAGATCATCGTTTTTATCGGCTGTGGCGAGCGCGGCAATGAGATGACCAGCGTGCTGCGTGAATTCCCCGAGTTGAAGGATCCGCGCTCCGGCCGCCCGCTCATGGAGCGCACCATCCTGATCGCCAACACCTCGAACATGCCGGTGGCGGCACGCGAGGTCTCCATCTACACGGGCATCACCCTGGCCGAGTATTACCGCGACCAGGGCTTCAATGTCGCCGTTTTCGCCGACTCCACCAGTCGCTGGGCCGAGGCCCTCCGCGAACTGGCGGCGCGCCTCGAGGAAATGCCCGCCGAGGAAGGGTTCCCGGCCACACTGGCGACGCGGCTGGCCCAGTTCTACGAGCGCGGCGGCGCCGTGACCACGCTGGCGGGAGAGCCCGCGTCGGTGACAATTGTCGGGGCCGTCAGTCCGCCGGGAGGCGACTTCTCGGAGCCGGTGACGCAGCACACGCGACGGTTCATCCGCTGCTTCTGGGCGTTGGACACCGAGTTGGCCAACGCCCGCCACTACCCGGCGATCCATTGGCTGCAGTCCTATTCCGAATACGCCGAGAACGTGGCCGCGTGGTGGGAACAGCGGGCGCCCGGGTGGAGCGAGTTGCGCACGGAGGCCCTCACGCTGCTCCAGCGCGAGGAGCGGCTGCAGCAGGTGGTCCGCCTCGTCGGCCCGGATGTGCTTCCTGACTCGCAGCGCTTGATCCTGTTCATCGCGGAGATGCTGAAGGACGGTTTCCTGGCGCAGAGCGCCTACCACGACAAGGACACCTTCTGCGCGCCGGAACGCCAGGTGGCCTTGCTTCGGCTCATCCTGACGCTTTATCGCGGCGGACACGATCTGGTCGAGGCCGGCGTTCCTTTGGCGCGGGTGCGGGAATTGCCCTGCGTGCCCAAAGTGCTTCAGGCCAAGGAAACGTTCGGCAACGACGAATTGTCGCGTCTCGAAGAACTCGACCAACGCGTGCGCGACGAACTCGCGGCGCTGGCGAAACGCCCCGCCCAGGAGGACCGGCAGGATGTCTGAACTGAACTTCACCGTCCAGGATCGCGGGCTCGAATACCTCGGCGCGGCGCGCATCGACGGGCCGCTCGTGGTGATCGAGCGCGTTCGCGACGTGGGCTTCGACGAGGTGGTGGAAATCCTCGATCCCGAGGGCCATCCGCGCGTCGGCCGCGTGCTCGACATTTCCGGGGAACAAGCCGTCATCCAGGTCCTCGAAGGCACAACCGGGCTCTCCAACCAGAGCCTGCGCGCGCGTTTCCTCGGTGCGAGTTTTCTCCTGCCCGTGTCGCGGCACATGTTGGGACGCGTCTTCGACGGCCTGGGCCGCCCGGCGGACGGCGGGCCGCCGCCGCTCTCGGCGGATTTGCGCGACGTCAACGGCCGTCCGATCAACCCTTGCGCCCGGCGCTATCCGCGCGAGTTCATCCAGACCGGCCTGTCCGCCATCGACGGCATGAACGCGCTGGTGCGCGGACAGAAACTGCCGATGTTTTCCGGGAACGGCCTGCCGCACGACCGCGTCGCGGCGCAGATTGTCCGCCAGGCGTGCCTGCTCGAAGAGCAGAGCGCGTTCTCGATTGTATTTGCCGCCATGGGCGTGAAGCACGAAGTGGCGGACTTCTTCATCCGGAATTTCGAGGATTCCGGCGCTCTGGCACGGGTGGCGATGTTCCTCTGCCTCGCCGACGCGCCCAGCGTCGAGCGTCTGTTGACGCCGCGCGTTGCTCTCACGGCAGCCGAGCACCTCGCCTTCGACTGCGGCCAGCACGTCCTGGTGCTGCTGACCGACATGACCAACTATTGCGAGAGCCTGCGGGAAGTCGGCACCGCGCGCGGCGAAATCCCGGGACGAAAAGGCTATCCGGGCTACCTCTATTCCGACTTGGCGAGCATTTACGAGCGGGCGGGGCGGATCGAGGGCTCGCCCGGCTCGATCACGCAGGTCGCGATCCTCACCATGCCCGCCGACGACATCAGCCATCCCGTGCCCGACCTCACGGGCTACATCACCGAGGGCCAGATCGTGCTGGACCGCGATCTGTTCCAACGCGCGATCTATCCGCCGATCGCCGGGCTGCCGAGCCTCTCGCGCCTCATGAAGGACGGAGTGGGGCAGGGCTTCACGCGGGACGATCATCCGGCCCTCGCAAGTCAGTTGTTCGCCTGTTATGCCTACGTGAAGAAGGTGCGCGCGCTGGCCGACGTCATCGGCGAGGAGGAACTCAATGCCCTCGACAGGCAATACATGCAGTTCGGCGAGGCCTTCGAGCGGCGCTTTCTGAACCAGGGCGAGTACGAGAATCGCTCGATCCAGACCACACTCGAACTCGGTTGGGATGTGCTCTCGATGCTCCCGCGCGACGAACTGCACCGCGCGAGCGACGCGCTGGTCGAGTCGCATTACCGGAAGCAGGCTGCGCAACAGGCAGAGCCCGGATTTCAGATTACTCCTACAAGTGGTGAGAAATCCGGGCTGGCCCGGAAATCTCATGCCACGACAAGGACTCAGATTCCCGGGCTGTGAAATGAAGGGCAGCACTCGAATACCGATATCCGCCGGCTCGCTATCATGCCCAAGCTCAACGTCCCACCTACCAAGTCGAGGCTCCTCGCGCTGAAGCGACAGCTCGCCTTCGCCGAGGAAGGTTACGATCTGCTCGATCAGAAGCGGCAAATCCTCGTTTTCGAACTGATGAGCCGCCTGGACCGGGCACAGGAAGCCGAGGGTGGGGTCGAGGAGGCCCTGCGCCGCGCCTATGACGCCCTGGGCGAAGCGGTGCT
>DAOOQY010000155.1:0-8094 GCA_035389025.1 Verrucomicrobiota bacterium | reverse complement strand
GACTTCGAGTTGGACCGGGGCCAGAGGATCGCCTGAGCCGGCGCCGAAATACTCATCATGCAGTCCAGCAAGCCGGTCGCGCCAGAGAGCCGCATCCCGGTCGACCACAAGATAGAGAATCGAGTGCTCGCCGTGCGCGGGGTAGCGCTCCTCGCAGCGCAGGCAGAGGCCGGCCAGTCGCTGCTGTGCTTCCTGGGCGAAACCGAGGGCGCGATCGGCGGGCAGGACCTTCTGTGGCGGGGCAGACGTGGCAGGCAACGCGGGCGCGGAGCCCATGAGCTGCTGCAATTTCGCCAGAAACGACTGACGCCCGCTGCGGAGCTTGATTTCGGCCAGGTTGCCGCGTCGATCGAGGACACCGTCGGCCAGGGCCTGTTTGCTCGACAGCGTGTCGAGCATGCGGTGTTCGAGAGTGTTCTCCGAAACAAGGTTGATGACGGTGACGGCGCGAGTCTGGTGCTTGCGCCACGCCCGAGCGATGCGCTGTTCGAGCTTGGCCGGATTCCAGGGCAGGTCGCAGTTCACGACCACAGTCGCGGCCTGGAGGTTCAGGCCCGCCGCGCCGGAATCGGTGCTCAGAAACACGCGGCAATGGGGATCGGATTTGAAGGCGTTGATTTCGGCGCGGCGCTTGCGTTGGGGGACGGAACCGGTATGCCAGGCATAGCCCACACCCACCCGCGCGCACTGTTCTCGGACCAGTTCGAGCATGCGCTCCCACTCCGAGAACACCAGCACCTTCACATCCGCGTTGTCCCGGCACTCCTCGAGAATCCGGGTCACTTCGGCGAGCTTTGGGCAGGACCGGCTTTGCGGATCGAGGATGTAGTTGGTGTCGCAGATCATCCGCATCATGGCGAGCTGCCGCAGAAGCCTCTCAGACTCCGCCTGGCTCAGGGGACGGCGGGCGGCGAGATGCGCCAGGCGCGCCACGACGGTGTAATGGTCGTCATACGCTGTCTTCTGTTCGCCGCTCAAAGGGACGAAATAGTTGAGGTCGGTGCGCTCGGGCAATTCGGTTTCGACATCCGCTTTGCGCCGGCGGAGCATGAGGGGCTTGATGCGCTCATGGAGTTTCTCGAGGTTGGCATACGCCTGGGGGCGCCCGCGATCATCGAGGACATAGTAGTCGCGGTTGAACCGAAACAGCGGGCCCAAGACGGTTGGGTCGAGGAAATCCATGAGGGAATAGAGCTCATCGATTCGGTTCTCGATGGGGGTGCCGGTGAGGATGAACGCATAGCGACTCCGGAGCCGCTTGATGGCCTGAGTCGTCTTGGCGCTCCAGTTCTTGATGCGCTGCGCCTCGTCGAGGATCACGACATCGGCTCGCAGGCGCTGGTTCACGTCGAGGGCGTCCCTGAGCATCTGCTCATAGTTCACGATCGTGAAGAACGGCGGCTGGGCGTACGCCGCCAGCCGGCTCTGGCGAGCGCCGAACACGAGCTGATAGGGCAAATCCGTGAAGCGCTGAATCTGCTCCTCCCACTCGGTCTTGAGTGATGCGGGCGTCACCACGAGCACGCGCCGCGCCCTGCCCAACCGATGCAGCAGGGCGCAGGCTGCGATCGCTTGAATGGTCTTGCCCAAACCCATCTCGTCCGCGAGCAGCGCCCGCTCGGCAAAGGCCAGGTGCAGCATGCCCTCCCGCTGATACGGGAAAAGCGGCACCTTCGTCTCGTGGGCCGGCCATTGGCCGTCTCGGACCTTGAGTTCGTATTCGCGCCGCAGCGCCATTCGCTCCGCCGCCCGCTTCCGGGTCTCGAGCCAGGGGGTCACCTCCTGGGAGACGCGCAGCTCGGGCAGCGACTTGGCCCCCAAAGCGCCCAGGTGTGTAACGGCCTCGTCGGGCTCTCCGTCCACGAACCGGCCTGCCGCGTCGAACCACGTGTTGAGCAGGCGCGGCAGGCGCCGGGGCGCCCGCGCCAGGCGCAGGCAATCGCCGGCCAAATCCGGCACCACATCCAGCCGCGTCGATCCCTGAGCGGCGGCGGCTCTGTAAAGGCGGCGAAACCGCGCTTCGAGATGCAGCAGCACGGCTTCGACATGTTTGCAGGTGCCCAGACCGTTAATGCGGAAATCGACGCACGTGCAGTGGAACTGCCGTTCGCGCAGATCGCGCACTTCCACCGTGTAGGTGAGCCCGCTGGCGGACACGACGCGGAAGTTCGAGAAGATCGGATGCCGCGGGTCGGCGTTCGCGATGCCGAATTTCTCGGTCTGCGCGCGCCAACGCCGGCGGTTGATTTCCTCGGCATCGGAGGTGCGCCAGTTGTGGATCGAAGGGACGCCCGGATCGGGCTCGAGCTTGCGTGCCATGCGCATGATGATTCCGACTCGCGGCCGGAGGTCAACGCAGAGTTATCCAGAGGGTGTTGACCGGTTATTCACAACCTGCCTCGCCCCGGTAAATGCACCGGGCCGTGCAGGTCTCCGCCACGACCACCTCGGTCAACTCGGGCAGACGCGGCTTGAGCCGGTCCCAAATCCAGCGGGCGATGTTCTCGCTTGTCGGGTTGTCGAGACCAGGCACCTCGTTCAGATACCGGTGATCCAACTGCTCGAAGAGCGGCTTGAACCGCGTCGTGATCTCGGCGTAGTCGATGAGCCATCCCAGGTCGGGATCGCACTCGCCTGCCACGGCGATCTCGGCGCGGAAACTGTGCCCGTGAAGACGCCGGCATTTGTGCGACTCGGGCAGGCGCGGCAGGAGATGAGCGGCTTCGAACTGAAAGGTCTTTCGCAATTCAACGTGCATAGGAACATCCTCACCAGCGCGACGGCAATTCCCAATCGGTCCACGTGACCAGGTCGCCCAGACTCGGGCGTCCATCGTGACGCCAGGCCAGCGGGGGACGCTGCATCCGGCCGAGGGGGCAGATTCGGGTGACCCCCCATTGGGCGAGGCATTGCGCCAGACCCTGCTCGTTTGTGCCCGACGCGGCGAGGCCGACGGTCGACACCTTGCCGCGGATCGCATCGGCGCCCTGCAGGGCCTCGTTGATGTTTGCGACCGGCTTGACGTAGACGAAGCGGTTGAGGCAGGAGAACTGGAAGCGCGGATCGCTCTCGAACACGACAGTCCAATCGGTCGACCCGGAGCTGGCCCAGAGCTGCGTCTCGTTCGAGTAGGCGGCCCGCACTTCATAGAAGGCGCGCCGGCTCGAGATGGCGGCGGCGGCTGGGGCGGGAAGCGGTCCGCGCGGCTGGGACTGCTCGTGGGCGGCCAGGGCGGACGCAAGCATCCCGGCGAACCGCTCCGGGGTCACACTGCCTCCGTTCTCGACGTAGAAGACATGAGGCGACAGACACCCCATTTGGTTCCACGCCGCCACATCCTCCGCGGCAACCGCGGCCAGCCGCGGGGCGGCGTGTTTGGACAGGGCTTCGTGGGCCACATAGCCGAAGCTGACTCGACTGCCATAACTGAGGAACCGCGTCCCGGGCGGGACGCGCTCGCGAATCGCGGCCAAGGTCGCGTCCTCGCCCATGGCCGAGATGCAATCGGCCTGGGCAAACAAAACCGATTCCAACTCCGAGGTGCCTCCCTTCCATTCGGCGATCTCGAGACACGCCCCCAGCTTCGGTTCGACCTCGTAGAGCGAATGGGCAAACAGCCGCGGCAAGAAGGACGTTCCGGAGGCGCACTTGACCAGTTGGGCGGAGCGCGTCAGGAGCCCCAGCACCAGGCTGACCAAGGGCGGATTCGGCAGCACACCCCCGGCGATGTGCACCAGCAGTTCAGGGCCCCGCGCGAACCCGAGGCGTTCCCGTCCGGGCTCGCTTTCGCCGGCGGTCAGGCGTTCGAGCCGGTGAGGGTGTCCCAAGTCCTGCAGCACCAACTGGCGCAGGTTCTCGCCGGTCAGGGACTCGAAAAAGGCGTCCAGGCCGGCGGCGATCGTCTCGGGCGAGAAGCCCGTTGCCGCCGGACCGAACTCGAGAGCCTCCCGTCGGAATGGGTTGTCCGGGTCCATCCAGTCCCCCGCGAGCCGGGCCACCACGTCGATCAAATCCGCCGTGGTGCGATTGGCCAGAAAGCGTCGGCGATTGCTCTTCAGCGTAAGGCAGGCGTCCGTGAGAACCGCGGGCGACAGCGCCGTTGGATCGGGAATGTCGGCCAGGAAGTAGTCAGGAAGTTGCACGGCGGAATCCTCGAAGACTCGATCGCATGAGGCGCTGATCAGGTTGTCAGCGCGACGGCCTGCAGCGAGCAACCCCGCGGCTCCGCCATCGGGGCCCGGCCCACCAACTCGAAGCCGGTTCCGCGGCGCACGGCGAGATCCTCGGTCTGGATCGCCAGCACCGACCGCACATTCGCCAGATCGAACACCCGCAGCAGGCCCGTCTCGCCATCCTGAACCTCGATCCCGTCCTCGGGAGAAACGACTACCGACCGGGCCCAGGGTGGGAAGTGAAACACCCGTCCATGCCCCGGCCCAGGCGCACGCGCACCGGCCGCATGCGCGGCCGAAGGGCGCAGCTCCCCTTCACCCGGTCGCCGGTCGCCGGTCTCGACGCCCGGAGCGGCGGTGAGGCTCGCGGCGCCGCGAGCGCGTTGATCGACAGCACCTCGGGCGGGCGGGGACGCCGGCACGCAGGCGTCGTAGGCCTGCGAGCTCAGTTCGCTCATGCCGTACTCGGAGACAATGTGCGTCGGGGCAATGCCGAGCGCGGCGCCGATCAACCGGTGCAGGTCCGGTTTCGACACGCTCCTCGATAGTCCCTTGTAACCCCCGGTCTCGAGCGCGCGCGAACCGGGTGGCAGCGCGCACTGGAGGCGGTCCTCATGCAATGCATCGAGCAGATGCACAAAGGCAAATGCGGTGCCCAAAACACAAACCGGTCGGCGATTCCGCGCGCAGCGGCGCAGCAGCGCGATCGACGCGGCGGTGTCAACCCGCCACCCGCCGTCGCATTCAACTGCCCCGACAATGGCGGAGTCATCGGCGCCCCAGGCCTCGATGACCGTGGCAAACATGTGCGCCAGGGACGAATGCGGCGCTTCGGACGGGTCTGGCGTCAGGGCCAGGAATGTGAATTCGCCCTTCCCCTGCCCCGCCCCAACCATCAGGTGCGCCCGAAAGAAAGGCAGCAGCGACGCCTCGTACACCGCCAGCGAACCGGCGCTGTGAAAGTGCCGGCTCGGGCGATGCCCCGTCGTCCCGCTCGAATGGAAGACGCGTGTCCGGGCCTCGAAATGCAGACTGGTGACCGCGTAATCCTTGAATGCCGTCGTGGGCAGCGCGGGAATCGCGCGCCAGTCCGCGATGTCTTGCGGCGCGATGCCGCGTCTTTGACACAGTCGAAAGAGCGGACCAACCGCGCGGTGCTGGAGGGAAAAGAGCGCCAGGGCAAGTCGCCGGAATCGTGCCTCGTGCTCGTCCGAATCATCCCGTGCCGGACCGAATCCGGAGGGAACGGAGTCTTGGATGAACCGGCGCAATTCACCCTCGAACGCCTCGAACGCCGCGTCTCCTGGAGACGCGGGTCGCTCCGATTCCGCCAGTTGAATGTCTGTCTTGATCATGCGGTTTTGTTCGCGCGCCCCTTCGAATCGCCTCGATGAGCCGCGGCTCGCACGGGGTGATCCGCGATCGAAAGCAGGGGCGCCTGGCTGGTTCGCCGCCACAGCCAGAGGCGATGTTAGCGGGTCGTCGCGGGTTCGCAAGCCCCGCCTTGGATTTCGCGGCGCTGGGCCATGGTGCGGAAGAACTCGTAACCCTCGCGCAGACGCCGCACGCAGACTTCCTTGTCTTCGAGCATCGTCTTGAGAATGCGCAGAATCGGTTTGGGCCGGAGGAAGTAGCGCCGATAGAAGACCTCGACCGCCTCGAAAATCTCCTCCTTGCTCAAGCCGGGGTATTCGAGGGCCGAGTGCTGCAGGCCGTCCTGGTGCACGATGTCGGTCTTGTCCTGCCGGGCGAACCAGCCGTTCTGGCGGGCCATTTCGTAGAGTTCGGTGCCGGGATACGGCGCGGCCAGAGACACCTGGATGCTGAACACATCCAGTTCCTGGGCGAACCGGATGGTCTGCTCGATGGTCTCGCGGGTCTCGATGGGCAGGCCCAGGATGAACGTGCCGTGGATGATGACGCCGATGTCGTGGCAGGCCTTCGTAAACGCGCGCATCTGGTCGACCGTGACCCCCTTCTTCGCCCGACGCAGAATCTCATCGCTGCCCGACTCGTACCCGACCAGAAGCAGCCGCAGGCCGCAGTCCTTCATCAGCTTGATCGTGTCGTAGTTGAGATTGGCGCGGCTGTTGCACGACCAGACCAGGCCCAGCGGCTTGAGTCTCCGGGCCACATCGCGCGCGCGCGGCAGATTCGCCGTAAATGTGTCGTCGTCGAAGAAGAACTCCTTCACATGCGGAAAGAGCTGCTTCGCATAGGCCATCTCGTCCGCGACATTCCGCGCCGAGCGGACGCGGTACCTGTGTCCGCCAATGGTCTGGGGCCAAAGGCAAAACGTGCACTGGCCCGGACAGCCGCGTCCGGTGTAGAGGCTCAGGTAGGGGTGAAGCAGGTAGCCGATGAAGTACTTCTCGATGACAAGGTCCCGCTTGTACACGTCGACCACCCACGGCAGGGCGTCCATGTCGGCGATCAAATCCCGTTCCCTGTTGTGGATGATCTGGCCCCCTTTGCGGTAGGACAGGCCGGCAATGTCCGCCAGGGGGCGATCCTCGGCCACCTCTTTGCATGTGTAATCGAACTCCTTGCGACCCACCCAGTCGATGGCCGGCGAGGCCTTGAGCGTCTCGGCAGGCAGGACGGCCGCGTGGGCTCCGACAAACCCGATCGTTGTGTCCGGGCGCCGGGCCTTGATGGCCTCGGCCACCTTGCAGTCGTTGCGCAGAGAGGGCGTCGAGGTGTGGATGATGACGTGGTCGTAGCCGTGCGCGCGCCGCAGACATTCCTCGATCCCGATCTCGTGCGGCGGACAGTCCATCAGCTTCGCCCCGGGCACCAAAGCCGCCGGCTGGGCCAGCCACGTGGGATACCAGTAGCTGGTCACCTCGCGTCTGGCCTGGTAGCGCGATCCGGCGCCTCCATCGAAGCCATCGAAGCTCGGAGGAGAGAGAAAGAGGACTCGGCTCATGATGCGGTGCGATTGAAGGCGTTCACCCGTTGCCCCTCGATGGCGCGCGGCGGACGCGGGCCGAAGTTGTAGATAAAGTTCTTCCAGTGATCGCCGCGCCGGTAATCCGTGCCCAGCGCGCCGCTCGGATCGTAGCCGCAGTGGACCATGCAGTTCTCGCAACGCGGGTCCCGAACCACGCCGTCGACCACGCCATACTTGTCCCAGTCCACCCGTTCGAGCATCTCGCCGTACCCGGCATAATGGTCGTCGGTGATGAGATAGCAGGGGGCTTTCCAACCCTTGATGTTGTATGTCGGGATGGCCCAGGCGCTGCATGTCAGTTCGCGCCGGCCCGCCAGAAACTCCTGGTAAACGGGCGTGCCGAAGATCGTGAACCGTCTGCCCCAATCCAAAATCCCGGCAAACTTCTCCCGCGTCATCGCCCGCGTAAGAAAGAAGTCCTCGGGCCGTTTCCCCAGACGCTGCGCCATGTCGCGCCCGGCGGCGTCGTAATCGTATCCGGGCGAAATGGTGTGACCATCGACACCCATCCAGGAGAAGAAAGCGAACATCTCCTCGATTTCGCGGACACTGGTCTCGCGGTAGACGGTCGTGTTGGTGGCCACTTGAAAGCCCAACTCCTTCGCCAGGCGGATGGCGGCCACGCACTCCCGGAAAACCCCCTCGCGCTCGACGACCCGGTCATGCGTCGATTCGAGACCGTCAACGTGAACGTTCCAGTAGAGCCATCGACTGGGGCCAATGACCGGCCTGTCTCCGGTCCTGCCGCGCCGGATCGCCTCGGCCTGGCCGGCGGTGATCAACTCCTCGGCCAAAAGCCGGCGCAACAAGCCTTCCCGGGCCGGGCTGTGCGTGTGTGCCAGGTAGTCGCGGAGCTTCCGGCGCATAAGCACGCCATTGGTGCAAATGTACACGATGCGGCCCTGCGCCAATAACCCCTCGACGAGTGCTTCAACCTGCGGATAGATGAGCGGTTCGCCCCCGCAGATG